>CALEMD010000056.1 GCA_937902945.1 uncultured Erysipelotrichaceae bacterium
CCCCACTAGATTTTATAGCGGATTTTTTCAAAACCCCACTATATTTTACTTAACGCTTTTTACAGATAGTATTCCATCGGATACGTCGGATATTCGAGCGGTTCAAGCTGATCCATTGTAATCAATCCAGCCGGAGCTCTTAGAATACTCGGTATGCGATTGACAATTGTTGCGCAGGTATGTTCTACAGTCGCCGGTTTTACAACATGGAATTCTGTATCCGGTTCACCTGTGATCTTCCAATCGCACATATCGCCATCATCCGGTCCATAGACCTTTCCTATGCACTGTGTTTCAATGATCGGTCCCTGGAATGTCTCCGTTGTTACAACCGCTGCCATGCCTATGCATCTGCCCTTCTCAATAGTTGCCTTCAATGTATTTGAATACAGATCCGCATCATGGAAATACGGAACGCACTTCTGTGTCTGTGACTTGATCGTCCAGCCCATCTTCGAAGCCAATGCTTCATTGGAATTCCATACATATGATGGTTCAAGTGTTTCCGGATGAGCAATCTTCTTTTCAAATTCTTCAGCCGTCAGATTGACTCCGTGAGCATTTGCCAATGCCAGTCCATAGTCCTCAACATTATAGCTGACTGCACCTTCAATTTTGGATATCATATGACATCCTGCCGCAACCGCTCCAACCATATTGCACCAGAAAATATCTTCCATGCCGCTGCCTACAAATGTGCAATTATGTTCGCGTGCCGTTACATCGAGAATATTTGCTTCAACTGGGCTTGTTGTCCAGCAGTATGTTGCTTCTTCACATGTGGTAACAACGCTGATTCCTCTGCTCAGGCACTTCATATAGTGAGGGAAGCAGTCTTTTACCAGAGAGAACAATGTTACAACTGCGATGTCCGCATGTGTCTGATCGAGCACTTCATCTGCATTATCACTGATCAGAATTCCTGTCTTAACACCCAGTCCTGCATAATCGCCGATATCCATACCGACAATTTTCGGATTGTTGTCAATTGCTCCAACAATCTGACAGCCTGTTTCATAAAGATAGCGAAGCGTATACTTGCTCATCTTTCCACAGCCATACTGCACTACTTTAATCTTTTCCATCTGATTTCCTCCTTTGATGGTTCCTGATTTTATCGTAGTGTCTTACGTCGGAAGAGAGTCAAGCCTCATTTTGAAAAGCTGACTGGAACCTGAAGCCGAAGAAACATGGACCTTTCTTCCGTATGGAAAACATTGAATTCTATCAGCACTTCACAGATATAATCGCCTGCAATGCAGTATCCTTTCTGTTCACATATCTTCTTCAATTCCTCTGCATACTGCTTCTCAGAAGAGAAACTGTCACAGTATATGCAGGCGTACATTCCTTCGGGCAGATACTGTGTATCTGAAGAAGGAAAATGACTGTCCGCAAATACAAAAATACGATTGGATATAAAATCCAGTTTTTCAAAGTTTTCCTTAGGCATGATTGTTCCTGCATTGCAGTAGTATACAGATGCAAGATGATTTGCGATCAGATCAGATTTCAGCTGTTTCAGTATAAGTTCATATGTATCTAAATCATGATCATAGAAATTAACATCCGTATTGATGGCATAGATGCTTCTCTGGCTGATGTATTCCAGCGTAAATGTCCCGCTTTTTGGAGATTTCTTATATCTTTCAATATTTCTGACTGCCTGACGGATTGCATCCTGCTGTATTGTCAGCTGCTCAATCTCCTCGGCTGTTTTCTTTTCTTTCTGTATCAGAACTGATTCAACAAAATCAAGGTCTTCTCTATCGAGAACCTTCTTGATTTCTCTTAACTGCATGCCAAGTTCCTGCATATACTGAATCATGTCAAAACGGGCATTCTGCTTTACATCATAGTAGCGATATCCTGTATCTGCATCTACATGCGAAGGAGTCAGCAGCCCTATCCGATCGTACAATCGCAATGTAGGAACAGTCGTGTGATTCATTTTAGCCATATCGCCTATTTTCAGATACTGGTGGAACATACACGCCTCTGAAAGTCTAACCCAAGGAAAGGGTTTGCTATTCTTTTCACATACTATAGCATATTCCACAGATTGCTTAAAGTCTGCTAGGCTGTCTTATTTCCATCAATGTCATATATTCTGCATCCGTTGTGATGCTTCCATATATATGCATGCCGCATTTCTGCATTGTCTTCATGCTGTAAGAATTGTCTGCATCACAAGTGCATGTAATTCTATCAGCCTTTTCAGTTCTAAAGAGATATTCTATCAATCCCTTAAGAGCTTCGCTGCCATACCCTTTATGCCACTGTGTTCGGCGCAAAGCAAAACCAATTTCCAGACACTTATGAAACAATGGCTGTTCCTGGCATATGATGCCTATTGGTTCATGATTCTGTTTCAGGATAACGCTCAGGTAATATGCGTCCTCATCTTTTGCCTTTTTTGCAAGCCGCTTGATGCATATAGTTTCAGCGGTGCAAGGAAGATGGCTCGGTCCTGTTACCTCTGTATCTGAGAAAATGCCGGCATAAAGCACGTCGGCATCGATTTCCATAATTGGCCGCAGCAGCAGCCTGTCTGTTTCTATTTCAAGCATTTCTCCCACTGTTGCGCGTAAATGATTCTCCGCACTTAGGACATGTTATTTCCACTTTTCCATGATTTTTCGGGACGCGGACTATCTGAGCACATTTTGGGCACAGATAATAGCGATAGGATTTATCTGTTATGTTCTTATGCATCACTTGAAAACTGCGGCGGATCTTCTTTGTTTTATCTAGAAACAATGTATTCTCATTGCTTCTTTTATAGATCTGTCTGGAAAAGCTGCGGTATATCGCCCATATAAGCAATGCTTCCGCAAGAATAAGAACGATTGAATTGCCAATAAAGTATCCAATCAAATCAATGACCAATGCCGTTATCAGAATCACTGTATTCAGTGTATCTGTACCATAGCGTCCATACATAAATCTATAAAGCCAAGCCTGAAATTTTTTCATTTTCTAACCTCGAATATGCTAATTTTAAGTCTACATCAGAATAAAGCAAGCGTGTTTTATACAACTTTCAATTATTGTATAGCCGCATTCATTTTCAGTTTGTTCTGAAGAAATCTATAGATGATATAAACCAAAGCAATGCTTGCCATTGTATCACTGATGAAGTGTGCCCCTCCAGCAATTCTGCCTAAGGCTGTAACTATGATCCAAAGTGCCGCTGTCCCCTTAAGAACAAATGGATGCACTTTAAAATCGGGATAGAGCAGCGGCAGATAGACAATCCACATCACAACTGACGCATTGCCGGTGTGACCGCTTGGGAATGACATATGATAATCATCTGCAGCAAATGGCCGCAGAATATACCAGGGAACGAATTCACCTGCAGGATCACTCATCGCATAGAACCTTGTACGTCCCCAGAACATCTTCAGAATATTCAGAAGAACATTTGTTATGATCAATAGCAGGAGTCCAAGCCATTCTGCTTTGACCGCTTCATCATTGGATTGATCACTCTTAGATGCAAGATACACAGTCGCTAAAAACAGAATGATACTGCATAGAATCGGCACAATGGATATAAACGATATATCCGCATAGTGGCAGTATTCAAATACAGTGACTGCGGAGAGTACACCGCTGACAATATACAGACATATCTTCTTATAACCGAGGCAATGCATAGCAAGTGCTGCACTGCATAAAGAGCCGATCCAAATGCCTGGCAGAATAGAAATGCAGCGGCCGAAAAATGCCAATGCAGAATTCTGATTCTGTGCAAACTCTAATGAAAAAGGCAGATCAAACTGTGCCAGTATTAAGAAAGCCGCAGCATATCCTGCCGCAAGAATCACTGTTCTCTTCTTACTCATATTGCTATTTTAGCATTCCTTTTCATATGCGAAGTATTGATTGAGCATTCTGCATCCATAATCAGGCATTTACGCTATAATGATGATAATGCTTTGAATCATTAAGGAGGCAATCATGGAACTTCACGAATCCGCAGAAGACTATCTCGAGAAAATACTGATGATAGAAGAATCACGGGGCAGTGTCCGCTCAATTGATATCGTCAATCTATCCGGCTACTCAAAACCAAGTATCAGCATAGCCATGAAGAGACTGCGCGAAAACGGCTTTATTGAGATGGACCACTCTGGATTGATAACCTTGACAGCAAATGGAAGAGATGTTGCTGAAGGTATTTATAACAGACATAAAGTACTGACAGATTTCTTCAAGAGTCTTGGCGTAAGTGCTGAAACATCAGCCGCAGATGCATGCAGAGTTGAGCACGATATCAGCACTGAGACTTTTGCCAAGATCACCGAGTATCTGAAAAAGAGAAAATAATCAGAGAATCCCTTTCAGAAGTATTTCAAGACCAATCAGAATAAGAATGCACCCGCCAAATACGGATGCTTTATCAGACAGTGTGCTGTCGCAGGAAGACAGATGATCTGCACAGCGCCGACCTAGTTTTATTCCCAACAGACAGATTGCCAATGTCACCGCAGCAATGATAACTGCACTTACAAGTGCCATCTGTACATTGTATTCAGCTATTGTAAATCCAACGGACAGAGCATCAATGGATGTTGCTATGCCCTGCATCATCAGAACCGGAACAGTAAGACTCTTCTCTTCCTGTACACCGGTCTTTTTCATATATCCTTCATAGACCATCTTGCCGCCGATCATGCCCAGAAGCAGGAAAGCAATCCATGGCACTGCTTTCTCAAACACATTGAAATATTCAACTGCAGTATGTACAAAAAACCAGCCGATCATAGGCATGACACCCTGAAACAGACCGAATGTGCCTGCCACTGCAAATCTGCGCTGCCGCTTCATTTTCGGTTCGTTCAGACCATCCGCAAGAGATACCGAGAATGCATCCATAGCTAAACCTATTCCAAGCAGAATACTGTTGATGACAAACAGAATCATTCCTTCCATAACACACCTCCAAAAGAAAATCCGGTTCAGACAGAACTGTACCGGATTCAGAAATACATATTTCCAAGATCCATGTATAGCTCTAAGCTATGCATGAGTCTCGCATTTTCAAGCAAGCCAGGACTTTGTCCAGTATGTTGACTTGCTGCGCATGTTGCGCTTGCTACTCCCTCACGATTAACGTTTGTATTATCGCTTTCGAAGCAAATGTTTGTCAATACTAATCACGCATTGTCTGTCTGAGAACCCGCAGAACATTGCCATGGAAGATCTTGTCTACCTCTGCAGAAGCAAAGCCAACATGTATCAAAGCGTCTGCAAGTTTGATCATATCGTGCGGATCTGCAACTTCCAGCTTGCCTTCAATGCCATCAAAATCCGTACCAAGAGCTATAACATCTGTACCGGCAATTTCCTTTTCGTGCATAGCCATAGCAGCCATATCTTCAATATTGCTTTCATTAGAACCATCTTTTAGAAATGCCGGGCAGAAATTGATTCCCATTACTCCTCCTGCTTTATGCAGAATACGGATCATATCATCCGTCATATTGCGTTGATGAGAGCATATGCTGCGGCAGTTGGAATGCGTTGCAACAAATGGCCTTTCAGCAATCTCTGCAACATCATAGAATCCACCATCTGAAAGATGACTGACATCCACCAGCATGCCTATCTGCTGCATATGACGGACTGCTCTTTTTCCAAAGTCCTTCAGTCCCTTCTGCATGATTGCATCATCCTTTGAATTCGGATAGCCAAAGCAATTCTCAAAATTCCATGTAAGACTCAGACATCTGAATCCCATATCGTAGAAAGCATCCAGTTTCTGCATGTCGCCATGTACAGCAACACCGTCTTCCATGCTTAATACAGCTGATATTTTCCCTGCCTTGAAGTTTCTTTCAATGTCTTCTGCAGTATATGCATGGGCAATTCTAGAAGAATATCGTTCCACTGTATTATTCATAACCTGAACACATCCATGAATATATTCATCTTCAGGAATAGGCTCCATATTTCTTCTCCGGTATGCCTCAGCAGGCGGAATGAATACCGCAAAGAACTGCGCCATTGCATTTCCCTCTTCAAGTTTTGCAAGATCAATGCTTAATTCAGGATAGCTGCTTAAGTCTGCATTGCTGCCGTCAATCAGAAATGCATGCATCAATGTATCACAATGCATATCTACTGCATGAATCATAATGATAACCTCCTATAATGCCTTCAGTATATTCCAAAACCAAATAAAAAACCCGTCATATAGACGAGTCATCAGCAATTGGTGCGGACAACAGAATTCGAATCTGCATGGGTTGCCCCGCTGACCCCTGAAATCAGTGCGTCTACCAGTTCCGCCATGTCCGCATTGCTTAATCATTATACTATAGATAAATCGAAAATCCAGACCTTTTTTCAACAAATTCATTGAGTTCGCGCAGATGATTTTTCCGCTGAAAATAACATAAAATGCACATTCATGATCTTTTTGAATTGTGCTTTTCAAACAGCTTCATTATACCGTCATACAGTTTCATAAAACATGTATGCAGAAACGGTATTGCAATAGCTCCCACGGCAAGAATCGGCAGACTTGCATAGGCAAAGGAAACCTGCAGCAAAGAAGAAAGAAAGAACAGACATCCCGTAAATCCGACAGCCATGGCAATGATAATAGCTATGCGCATGCGTGTAGGCGGCGAATACACCTTATACAGTGTATAAAAGTACACCATTGCGGTCATTGATATCAGAATGAATGTATATTCCGTTTCTTGAAAATAGGATTTCAGACCCGTGCAGATCATCACCATAAGAAATATCATGAATGCAGAAGGCAATGCAGAACGAAACGCTTTGCCAAGAAAACTTCCCTGTACCCTTTCAAAACTCGGTTCATTCTGCAGCAGCAGTGTTGGTATGCCAACAGCAAATGCGCTGATCAGAGTCAGATGAATCGGCAGAAACGGGTAGGCTGTCTTGAACAGCAGTACATAGAAGAAGAGAAGAAGAGAAAAGACAGTCTTCACAAGAAACATGGATGAAGCACGGCAGATATTATTGATGACTCTGCATCCTTCTCTGACGATATCCGGCATAACAGCAAAATCACTGTTCAGAAGTACAATATTGGCACTGTCTTTAGCGGCAGATGATCCAGATGCCATAGCCGCTCCTACATCCGCCATTTTCAATGCCGGTACATCATTCACTCCGTCTCCGATCATTGCTACTGTGTGTCCCTGCTTCTGCAGAATGCTGACCATCATTTTTTTCTGTTCCGGCATTGTGCGTCCGAATACGGCATGCGTTTTCAGAAGTTCATCAAGATCTTCTTCTCTTGCATTGCGCATATCTGCATATTGATCCGCATTCGGTATACCCGCCTGCATCGCCAGTGCAGAAACAGTTTTCGGATCATCTCCGGATATTACTTTCAGTGCTACTCCCTGATCAAGAAAATACCTCATGATTTCAGCAGCATTCGGCCGCAGCATGTCCCTGATTTCAATAAGTGCTGCCGCCTTAAGATCCTTCGGCAGACCATTTCTTTCAATTCTATCGGCATCAGACACTGCCGCCACAAGAACACGGGAAGATGCATTTGTGCATCTCTGTATCCTTTCAGCTAGAACAGCGTCGTCGGGAAACAGAAAGGATGCAGCCCCAAGATACACTGTCATATTTCCCTTAAATGAAGCTGCCGCATACTTTCTGTCAGACGAAAAAGGCAGAATATCCGTATCCTCAAAAATATCATTTTCATGGAAATAATCATGTATTGCCTTATCAGTTGCATTGCCCTGGCTGAATACCCGAGCATAGCTGCCCATGATTCTGTCAATCTGTTCTCTATGATAGTCGGAAAGAGGAATCACGCTGCTGACCTGCATGCAGCCTGCTGTCAATGTACCTGTTTTATCAAGACACATGATATCTACCCTAGCCAATGATTCAATGCTGAAAAGATCCTGTACAAGCACATCTTTGCGGCTCAGGCGGATAACGCTCAGAGCCAGAGCAATGCTCGTCAGAACAACCAGTCCTTCCGGTATCATTCCAACCATTGATGTAACTGTTTTTAAAGCAGACTGCTGCCATGAAAGATCCAGCATATTCAGATGATAGAAGTATGAAATCAAGCCCACCGGAATAATCAGAAATGAAACGATGCGCAGCAGCTTCTCCAGTTCTTCCGCCAGTTCGCTTCTAGCCCGCTTATACTGCTTTGCTTCATGCATGATTGTTTCCGAGTAGTTTTCTCTGCCGACATGGATGACCGCTGTTTCTGCATCGCCTGAAGTTACTAGTGATCCGGCTAGAACCACATCACCGGCATTCTTGACAATCGCCTTCGATTCACCGGTCAGTATCGATTCATTCACTTCCAGATATCCGCTCAGCACTTCTGCATCTGCCGGCACCTGCATGCCGTTTTTCAGACGTATGCAGTCACCTTTTACAATCTCATCATTCTTGATTTCTATCCACTGACTGTCGCGATATGCCTCGACTCTTGAAGCATTCAGTATCGACAGACGATCCAGTATTCTCTTAGCCTTGATCTCCTGAATGATGCCGATAGCCGTATTGAAAAGCACTGTGCCCATGAACAGACCGTTTTCATATGCTCCTGTAGCGGCAACAATGATAAAAAGAAACAGATTCATCAAGTTGAAATATGTCAGTGTATTGCTTCTGACGATCTCTGCATAGGTACGCGTCAGCCGTTTTGAAGAAGCATTTATCTGACCAGCTTCAATCTGTTTCTTTACTTCCGATGTGCTAAGACCTTTCGTCATGTCTGCATTGTAACACTGAACCGCATTTGCTTTACAGCATTCATTCTTCTGCAGCTTGCTGCCCATTCAGAATCTGCTGCTGCTTTTCAAGAATAAACTGATTTGTATACAGTCGATAGTAATAGCCTTTTTCCCTCATCAGCTGACTGTGGCTGCCCTGTTCCTGTATTTCTCCATTGCGGATGACAAGAATCAGATCGGCATTTACAATCGTACTTAAACGATGCGCCACTATAAAGCTGGTTCTTCCCTGCAGCACTTTTTCAATTGTATCCTGTATCAGTTTTTCTGTTTCCGTGTCAATTGATGCAGTTGCTTCGTCAAGTACAAACAGCCGCGGATCGGCAATCACTGCCCTGGCAAATGACAGCAGCTGCTTCTGTCCAGTAGACAGAAGACTGCCGCCTTCACCCACTTCATTGTCATAGCCCTTTTCCAGTTTCATGATGAACTCATGGGCATTGACCAGACGGCATGCTCTTTCAACTTCTTCATCCGTCGCATCCAGTTTTCCAAAGCGTACATTTTCCTTGACTGTTCCTGAGAACAGGTGCGGCGACTGCATGATATAGCCTAGGTTGCTGTGCAGCCACCCTAACGATCTTTCTCTGACATCTCTGCCGTCAATCAGTATCTTTCCGGATACCGGCTCATAGAAACGGCAGAGAAGATTTACAATTGTACTCTTGCCTGATCCGGTTTCGCCAACCAGAGCAATCGTCTGCCCCTGCTTAACACACAGATTGAAATCCTTCAGAACCGGTTCCTCTTTGTTATAGTAAAAATTGACATGATCAAAAACAATATCACCATGCAGTGTTTCATAGTTCTGTGTTTTAGGTTCGATTTCTGTTCCGTATTTGTCTATGACTTCCGGTCTATCCTGAACCTCCGGGGCAGTTTCCAGCAATGAGATGATTCTTTCTGCATTTGCCTGGGCCATCTGCATTTCCGCAATCAGTGAAGCAATCTGCTTCAGTGGCTGATAGAACTGCGTTGCATAAACTGTAAACATCATCAGTGTTCCAAACTGCAGTGTGCCAAACAGCACTTCTCTGCCGCCAAAATCAAGAAGCAGTGCATTGGTTACAGCACTGACCCCCATAATCAGCGGCATGAACACTGCCGAAAGTGTTGCCGCCTTAATGGATGCTTCTCTGATGCTCGATGTTTCTGTATGGAACTGATTGTAGCTTTCTTCTTCAACTCCCAGAGTTTTCGTCGTTTTAGCACCGCTGATGCATTCATTGAAGCAGCTTGTAATCTGCGAATTGATTTTGCGGACTTCTCGATAGTCTTTCAGCATCCGCTTCTGAAACCACATGCTCATGAATGCCAATAGAGGTGTAAATATAAGTACCAGCAAAGCCAGTTTCCAGTTTGTTGCCAGCATAACAATCGAAACACCGACCATCATGACTGCTCCCCAGGCAAGATCCATGAAAGACCAGCCCAGTATTTCCGCAACTCTGGCAATATCACTGGTGACTCTTGCCATCAGCCAGCCTATTGGCGTTTTATCATAATAGCTGAATGACAGAACCTGCAGATGAGAAAACGCCTGCTGTCTGACATGATAGGAAAATCCCATCTCGATACGTCCAGCCAGACGGAATAGATGATAAACAAGAAATGCAGACAGAAGAATACCCGCAAGGAATATCACACTGAACAAAATCAGATCTTTGTTCTGATAATCTGTCGATACGAAATAATCAATGCCGATCTTCTCCATGTATGGAAAGAAAACATCCAGTAAAGCAAGTACGCAGTTGAGCAGAAGCATCCATTTCATATCTTTCATCTGCGGCTGCATCAGCGCAAATATTTTCTTCCATAGTCTGCGATCCAGCGATTTCGTGTTGTATTCCTGTTCCTTAAACTGCTTAACACTCATCATCGTCACCCGCTTCTATCATCTGTGATTGAATATCATTTATGCGGCTGTAAAGACCAGGCTCATGAATCAACTGCTCATGGGTTCCCTGCTCTGTAATGACACCGTCTTCAAGCACAATGATTTCATCCGCATCTTTAGCACTGCTGATTCGCTGCGTGATGATAATCATTGAAACATTCTTCTGCAGAGAATGAATTGCATGCCGGATATTCTCATCGGTTTCCGTATCCACTGCACTCAGTGAATCATCAAAAATGAGTATCGGTGTTTCATTCATAATCGTTCTCGCAATTGCAATTCTCTGTTTCTGTCCGCCGGAAAGAGTAACTCCCTTTTCGCCTACAAGCGTATCGTAGCCCTGATCGAAATTTTCAATGACATCATCAATAGAAGCCATCTTTGCGGCCGCTTTTACCATATCTTTCTGCTTTTTCCCAGCCGCAATATTGATATTGTCATAAATCGTCTTTGAATACAGAAATGGTTCCTGCAGGACAATGCCTATCTTCTTACGAAGATAGTTTTTCTGAATGGTTCTAATATCATGCCCATCAATCAGAATAGTGCCGGCAGAACAGTCATATAATCTCGACAGCAGATGCACCAGAGAACTCTTGCCTGATCCGGTCGGTCCTATAATCGCCAGTACTTTTCCTTTCTGAAGCTTAAAAGATACATCTTTCAGAATCATCCGCGGATCATCTTCATAGTGAAAGCTGACATGCTGAAATTCTATATTTCCTGCAATTTCCGGAGTACTGCCGGATTCAACATCTTCCTCTTTTTCATTCAGAATCCCGCATACTCGGCCAGCTGACACCATCATCTTGCCAAAATCAGATAAAATGCGGCCAAGATTGCGAATCGGATAGATCATGTTGGTTTCGTAGGTAATGAACACAAAGAATGTACCGACTGTAATCTCACCTGCTCGGGCCATGAATATACCTGTTAAGGCAACCACAAATATCTGAAGCAGGCAGATCAGGTCGCTCGTAGACCAGTATTTGCCAAGCAGCCGTATCACTTCTCCTGTGAGATCTCTGTATTCAGCATTCTTTTTTTCGAAACGGTCAATCTCATATCTTTCACGATTGAATGCCTTAACTACACGAATACCGGAAAGATTCTCCTGAACATCCGTAGTCAGTCTTCCCTCTGCTTCGTCAGATTTCTGGAATGCCTTCTGCGTCTTATTGAAGAATACATATGCATATAGGATCAATAGAGGCATTGAGATCATGGATATCCATGCCAGTTTCGCATTTCTCGAAAACATGATAATCAAAGACAGTGCTGCTGTTGTGACAGAGATGATCATCTGTGACAGCTGACCTGCAAATACACGCCGAATAACATCAATATCCGATGTGCATTTCTGAATCAGCTCACCTGTTTTTACAGATGAATGAAAACTGTATGGAAGCAGCTGCAGATGTCTGTACAGTTCATTGCGGATTTCATAGGTGACCCCCTCAGAAATAACCGCATTCAATCTGCCGCGCCAGTATACGAAAAGACACAGAACCAGGTTCACTGCAATAACCGCCAAAGCTCCAACCCATAGATTCTCGCGGATATATCCAACCCCGCCGACCATATTGACTAGATTGTTCAGAAGGCCATTGGTGATCGGCTGCAGATCAATAATATTATCAATAAAGAAAGAGAAGATCAGCGGTGTGATCAGTTCTAGAAAAGAGTAGGTAACAGCACACAAAAGCAGCAGAATCAGTCTTCCGCGGTACTTGCCTGTATAGCGATTTAAAAACTGCCATGCTGTCATTCTCTTCTCCCAAGATGAGTATTATTGTATCCTCTTACATAGCCAATGTACAGTATCACAGACCATCAAAAAAGCACCCGCCAAGGTGCTTTCTGCTATGCATCCAGCAATTCTCTGATTTTGCTCAGAGTTCTGCTCTTTCCGCTTCCGCTGTACATCTGAATGTTCTCATTATCCGTTTGACACCAGTACAGCTGCCAGTTCTCATTATCTGTCTGAGTCATCTCAGGTTCTGCAGACATTTTCAGAATGATCTGTTTCAGTTCTGTCATCTGTTCTTCATTGAGTTTTGCGTTATGATTGGTATTTCCATTTGTGCATTTTGCCCTGCCATCTGGATAGACAGTCATTTCTGTACATTCCAGATAAGGCTGTGAAATATCCTTTAGAGTCCATCTTTGAATAACTGCCTTCAGGATAAATCTTTCAGTGCTGCCAGGATCGCCTTTCATAAGCTCAGTGCCTTTCTCTTTGCTATTATTCAGCAAGCTTTACATCAAGTACAACTGGATTGTGATCAGAATATTCAAATCCAGCATCAACCGTCTCTACTGCCTCCACTGTGACATTTGGAGAAAGAATAAATCCATCTATGACGTAATACTGTGTCTCCGCGCTTTCTGGATCATATGGCTGATTCAGCAGTCTGCAGGTTGGAACAGAGTCATCATACGCAGTCTGCCATTCAGATGACAGTCCGCTCAGATCCATATCTGCCGGTGCCCATAGATCAGGATTCTTTACTGCATATTTATCTGCATCAATGCCTTTGAATGACTGATTGAAATCACCGCCGGCAATGACATAGTTGCCTTTCTCATATTCCTCTTTCATCAGCTGCACAAGAACTGCCGTCTGGGCTGTCTTTCCTTCACCGTCATCATACGCCTCAAGGTGCAGATTGATCAGAACCAGCTGCCTGTCTGTCCCCTCTACCGGTATTCTTTCAACGAGCAGACAGCGCTTCAGATTTGCCATGCTGACAGGCCATTTAAATGGTATTGGCAATGCCTCTCTGACCGCGGATTCCACCTTGAAATCCGTAAATGTGGCAATGCCGCTGTGTACTTTTCCAAGCATTCCTTTCAGCGGATATGGCACGTACTCGCATTTGAAATTGATGGCAAAAGCACTGTTAGTCTTTTTCAGTCCATTCTCAGAAGTCATTTCAGCGTATTCATTGTAGTTATAGGATCTTCTGCTGTTAACATCAATTTCCTGCATCATGACTGCATCCGCATTCAATCCATTGATCAGTTCGATGATCGCATCAGTCGTTTCGACTACTCTTTCCGCACTGGAAGTGACAGACATCTGTCCGCCATCCATGAAAAAGTCCTGATCTTTATCCAAGGCTGCAAATCCAATATTCATAGTCACAATACGAAGTGTATCGTCGGTCTTCAGCGTACGGGCTTCTGTGTTGGCGGATGTGCTTTCAACCGCCAGTTCTTCAGTCTGTTCTGGTTTGTATTCAGTCACCGCCAGCCAGCCGATAAAGCATCCTGCCGCAGCTATTGCGACAGCCAAAATGATTAGCACTGCATTGCGAATTTTCTTAAGAAGATGCATAGTATTGATCTCCGTATTTCTCTATATTCAATTGTATGTGTCAGTCTTAGAATTCGCAAGAGAATTCAAAAAGCGGCTGAATGATTACAGCCGCTTCGTTTTTATATTGCCTTGTATTCTTTCAGAAGTTTTTCAATCTCTGTTCCCTGGATCTTCTTCAGGACTTCTTTCAGTGCCACCTTTTCTGCAAAAGGCAGTTTCATGTCCGTAATCGGACGGCCGTCTCTAAGCTGCACTGTCGCATTCAAGAGATCTCTTATGTCGTAAACACTGCCCCATACTTCCGGCACTCCGCGATCTACATTCAGAAGTGTGTACACTGCTTCCATGCCGGTACGGATGGAGTATTCAGTAGTGAAGATTGTATCTCTTTTGGTTTCAGCAAACTGTCCAAGGAACGCAAAGTTTACTGCTCCTTCAGGTACAACCTTCGGTCTGTCATCCATGCATCTAGGCATGAAGAAGGCTGTGATATAAGGCATCATGCAAGGTACTGTATTGGCATGCTCCTGCGCTGTTTTCGCGATTTCCTCTTCCGGAACGCCAATATGATACAGCCATTCCTCACAGATTTCCTCACCGGTGCATTCTCTCATTGGTTTCTTTATATAATCACCAGGTCTGTCGGAGAACAGTCCATAGACCCAAACAACGAGCTGTCCTTTAGGCTGATCTCTGAACTGCGGCTGACGATTGATTGTCCAGCTCATCAGCCAGGATGAGTCTTTCACTGTCACTATGCCGCCGGTGACAACTTTGCCGCTGAATGGATCACGCTTGCATATCTTTTCCAGATACGGAGGTATGACAGAATCAAATGTTGTTACTGATGCACTCATCCAGTTCGTCTTTTCCGGATCGCTGCAGAATTTATCAGGATGTCCAAAGGACGGATCCTGGGCGGCAATCTTCTTCCACATATCCCATCCGCCGCCGGCATGGATTTCCCGATTGAATGCTGCCGGAGTGGACTGTGAACCGATTGACGCATTTTCAACACAGCCGCCATCCGTTATGAATACCAGATCATTCTCGCTCAAAGGAATGCTTTCGTCTTTGCTTCCGCGCTGCACTTCAATAGCAGTTGCCGTTTTCTTATCTTTGCTGCAGTCAAATAAAACATTAACAACCTTTACGCCATATTCAAACACCACTCCATGGCTCTGCAGATACTTCACCATTGGCAGAATCATGGATTCGTACTGGTTGTATTTGGTAAAACGCAGAGCAGTGAAGTCCGGAAGACCGCCGATATGATGCACAAATCTTTGCAGATACAGCTTCATTTCCAGTGCACTGTGCCAGTTTTCAAACGCAAACATTGTCCGCCAGTACATCCAGAATGTTGAACCTAGAACTTCCTCATCGAATACATCAGTGATCTTCTTATCCTGCAATGCTTCATCCGGAGTCATGAACAGATTCAGTATCTCTTCTGCACCTTTATCTGACAGATTGAATTTTTTATCTGTATGTGCATCCTCGCCTCTATTCAGTGTTGCTCGGCATAGCGAGTAATTTGGGTCTTTCTTATTCAGCCAGTAGTACTCATCGAGCACACTAATGCCTTCTGTTTCAATAGAAGGAATGGAACGGAACAGATCCCACATGCATTCAAAGTGATTGTCCATCTCTCTGCCGCCGCGCATGACATAGCCGACATTCTGGTATTTATACCCATCGCATGCTCCGCCTGGCAGCGGATCCTTTTCAAGTATGTGAATATGACTGCCTTCCATCTGTGCATCACGCACCAGATAGCTTGCTGCTGACAATGCTGCCAATCCGCTTCCTACAATATATGCTGTTTTCTTTTCTATGCCTTCCGGTTTTTCCGGGCGGGCAAATGCTTCATAGTTGCCGCTTGAATAATACATCGCAATATCCTCCCTGCTTATACCCGCATATTAGTATCTCTATGCATGCCGAACAACTGACAGAAAAAGAACTGTGTCAATAATCTGATCACAGTCCCTGTTTTATTCAGTTTTTTATCATTTCACACTGTTTGTTTAGATTTTTTCCTCGCTGTATGCAAGCAGTGCCTTCTGCATATCGCCATGAATCAAAGCAGATAGTCTTTCAATCATGACTTCCGGATCTTCTTTCATGCCATCTTTGATCCAGTCCAAAGTAATACCGACAAATCCATATTTGAAGAAATTGGCAATGAATTCCCTATCCTTCTGCGATACATGAATATCCTTTGCCTGTTCATTGACCACCAAAATCAACAGATCATATGTCAGCATATGCAGGTATCGTTCCAGCTGTTCCGGACTGATGGAATGGTAGACACATAGGATGAAATCCCTATTATCCAGAAGCTGGTGCAGAATCTGCAGATACCCCTTCTGCCATGTATCATATGTCTTCATTCCGGCCAGAGCTTTCGCAGCATCTTCTTCCAGACTCCATTCAATCAGATCATATATATCCTTGAAGTGATAGTAGAATGTCATTCGGCTTACTCCGCACTCATCCGTCAGATCCTGGATTGTGATGCTTTCGAGCGGCCGCTTTGAAAGCAGAGTCTTCAATGACTGTTCCAATGCTCTTTTCGTTACCTGTGACATTTCTCCTCCGTTTCTTTGATGACATTCATGCAAAGGCGGTCCATCAGCTCATCGGATTGCTTAAATCCTCATTTGCCATTTTTCTGATCTGCGTATACACATCATCAATGCCGCTGTCCATCAATTCGTATAGTTCGATTTTCTGATCATTGCAGATTGGCTCCAGAATGTGCAGAATCTCATCTCTGCGGGCGTATATATTCTTCGGTATGCCGTTTTCCTTAACATATTCATACAGAAAATTCCGGATGCTGGCAATGCGATTTTCCCGAGGCATCAGAAAGCTGCCTTTCCTGATCTGTCCGTTTTCAGCAACCGCAATGATCAGAAGAGGGAAAAACGGTTTATCCAGATCTTCAGATTCCATGGCATCCAGATAATCCATATCAATGATGACTGTTTCATCTGTTCTTTTCATATTTCTGAAATGCGCAGCTGCATCCTTCTCGTCATAAGGAAGATCCGCAAAGCGCAAAGACATTGTCGGATATGGCAAAACCGTCACAGATATGTCATCCGGATCTTCGTCCATCATCATACTGTAGAGCACTTCTTCATCACTTTTGTAAGTCAATCCGGTACTGTCGCATTCCTCAAGCGTTCTGATCAGTCCTGAAAGATATCTCTGCATCTGCTCAAAGAATTTTTCATCCGGTCTGCCAGGCACAAATCCCTGTTCAAATAAAACGAAGTATGGCACTCTGCCTTTTCTGTTCTTGTATTCAGAATCAAGACAGTCAAGAAATGGGCCTTCCTTAATCGTTTTGACATCATCATAATAGAGAGTCAGATTGTCCACATCAAATCCATAGTAGCGATGACTGTTTATATCTTCCGCATCGCTATGCAGAATTCTGAGCAGCGCATCCAGGCCCTGTTCACCAGGATAAAATGATATGCCGAAAATCTTTCCTGCATTCCCCATGATTGTTACAAATACATCTTCTGCATCATTGAAATGGAGAACAATCAGATCATTGTCCTGATACTGATTCCAAGGCTGCATGCTCTGCAGCTTTTCCGCTAATGCATTGCACTTTTTCTCTGCGTCTGTTCTTTTCATTTCTGCTCCTTCGGGCTTAATCTAAGCCTCTTTGATATACTGTATCTCCGTTCATAACCGTCATAACAATGTGGCATTCACTTAGTTCCTCTTTGCGGCAGGTTTCCGGATTTCTGTCCAGCACGGCAAAATCAGCATGATATCCTGTCTTAAGAGCTCCGTTATCTGCATCTATAGACAGCGCTTTGGCTCCGTTGAGTGTATAGGAATCCAAAGCCTGATCAGCAGTCAGGCACTCATCCTGATTCATTTCTGCTGTTCCATCCATCGTTTTTCTGAGCACTGCCAGCTGAATCCCCTTCATCACATCCGGTATTTCCACCGGTGCGTCAGATCCATTGCAGGCAATTGTATGTTCATTCAGATAGCGATAAGGATAGCAGGTCCCAGCAAGTTCACTGCTGACTCTGTCAGTGAGAATCTTTGCATCTGAGTCAATGAACAGTGACTGGAAATAGGATACAAGTTTCATTGCCGAGATCTTTTCAAGCTGATCAGCCCGCATGATCTGACAGTGAACAATTCCATCCTTCAGCGGATTATCCGGCAGTGTTCTTTCCGCAAATATCTGCAGAACCTCATCCAGAGCCCCATCTCCAATACAGTGGCATATAACTCCAGTATTGAAATGATGTGCCATATCCGTGAAATCTTCCATCTGCTTCTTTGTATAGAGCATAACGCCCTTATTCTTCGGATCATCTTTGTATGGCTTTGCCATCCGCGCTGTGCGTGCTCCCAAAGAACCATCACAGACCAGTTTCAGAGGTCCAATCCTGAACAGGTCATTGCCTACATCCATTGTATAGCCGGAATCAAGAAAGTCTGCGTAATCTTTCAAACTGGAAAACTCACACTGTTCCGTCACTCTGACAGTCAGCTTCTGCTGGTAGGACATCTGTTCAAAAGCATCGAGTACCTTTTCATAATCTGCTGTAACAGATAGAAAGTCATCACTCCCCACAGTAGTAATGCCATAGCGATTGCATTCTTTCATGCCAAGCTCAATATAACGCTTCAGCTGACTGACATCTGGTTTCGGCCACGCTTCATGCATATGAACAGCCGCATTTTCATATAGAATGCCACGAGTCAGATCAATGCTGCCGCCTTCCACTTCTGTATTCTCATCAATCCCTGCCAGTTCCAGAGCTTTGCTGTTGACACACATCAGATGACCGCAGGAACGGGTCAGACAGATAGGAACATCTTTGGATATTTCATCGAGAAGCTTTCTTTCCGGTATGCAGCGATCAGTAAAAAGCTGTTCATTGAAGCCTCTGCCGATTATCCATTGATCCTTTTGCTGCAGCCGCTTCTCGATCAATGCCTTCACATCCGCAAAGCACTTACAGCCGTGCATCTGTATTCCGCTCAGAAAGAAGCCAAGTTCCAGAAGATGCATATGTGAATCACAGAAACCGCTGATCACATACTGTCCTTTCAGATCAACCGTTTCATCCGTCTTAGATACCTGCTTCAGTATCTCTTCATCGGTTGAACATAGGACAATGCGGCCGTCATCCACAAGCATTGCCGTATTTTCACTGCCGCGCAGAACAGCGTTATAAAACGCGATCATAGTTCCTCTTCCCTGCTGTCGCATGGATAGACTACACCAGACTGTTTGCGGCACTGTTCAAGAATACCGGCAATTTCCAATGTCAATGCATGCGGAACAAGGGCGCTTTCCTTAAGTCCGGTCTCGCTGCTGTGCACAAAGTCACGAAGCTGACAGGCAAATGATGTATCATCCGGTTCACACAGCTGTTCCGTTTTTCCTGTATGCCGATCAGTAAACCAGATTGTCTTAATCAGCGACGGCACATCAAACTGCAGGATGCCATCTTCTCCTTCAATCTCTGACATAATCTTCGTATCTGTAACTTTTGAATGCAGCAGAACTGCATCAAAGCCATCATATGTGAATATGGCACTGCCCTGGCAGTCAGCACCTGTATCAAGCAGAATGCCGGAAGCCTGTATCTTCTTTGGTGAACCGAACAGGCCAACACAGTCACTCAGACAGTAGACACCCAGATCCATCCAGCTTCCGTTGCATAGATCCGCTCTGAATGTTGTCGGATTCTTGCCGGCAAGATATGCATCATAGCGGCTTGAATATTTCGTAAAGCTGAAGACTGCGCGATGAATCTTTCCTACTTTTCCCAGTGATTTCTTCAGCAGTGCAAAGTGGTCTGTATATAAAGGCACAATGGCATCATGAACATATGTGTTCTCTTCTTCGGCAGTACGGATCATCTGTGTAGCCTCTTTCAGTGATGCCGCAAATGGTTTTTCTGTAATAACTGGAACATGATGGCGCAGACACTGCAGAGTCAGAGGCGCATGCATGGAATTCGGAACTCCAAGATATACAGCATCTACAGTTCCTGAATCAAGCATCTCCTCCAGATTTTTATATACATTTACTATTCCATATTTGCTTTGGAAAGCAAGAGCATTCTCATAATGCCCGCTTGTTACCGCTGTCACTTCAATCTGTTCAACCAAAGAAGAAGCTCTCATAAAGAAATCTGATACAAAGTTGGTACCCGTAATTCCTATCCGCATAATTCAATCCTCCTGCACATTCAGTTTATCATGCGACATATGATTCAGCATAAGAAAAGCAGGCCATTCAGGTCTGCTCATCAAACTGCTACATCTCAAATTCCGGAATCGTGATAACACCATCTTTCATCACAATGGAATTATCAAAATAAATCGTAGGTTTCATTGTTACCAGATCGAAATGCCCGCTGGCTTCATGCTTTCCGCCAAGAGCAATATTTCTGCCCAATCCTATATGGAATGTGCCATATGTCGACTCATCTTCAATATAGCAGCTGCCATCACACTTAGAATTGGAATTGATGCCAATCCCGAACTCAGCTCCATAATACATGCGGTCATCATGATACTCCCGCATATATGCATCCAGTTTTCTTCCGGATTCATTGTCCTGTATGCGGACAATTTTCCCCTTTTCAAATTGAATGCGAACCGGCTTCTGTACCTTTCCTATATATCCAAAGGATCCATCCAGCACCAATGTACCTTCCGTTGCTGTTTCCACAATTGGAATAAACACTTCAAAACTGGCACTGGCATATCGGCAGGAATTGTAGAAAGTTCCATTGAAGAAACCCGGTTTCCTTCTGCGCATGGAGAATTTCAGATCAGTGCCGGCCGCTGTTTCTACACGTATGGTCGAACATCTTTTAATATGATCTATCAGAATCTCTGCTTTCAGCTTGCTGATATCTGTATCCATAGTCAGGAAATCAAAACCAAGCATGGATTCGTGATTGGTGGTTGACAGAGGCAGAGAAAGAAATTTCTTTCCCTTTCGAATAGCTCTGTCACACGCTTTAGTAGTAACAATAGAATAATCAGAAGCACCGATGATGACGTCATAGCAGTCAAATATACGAGGATTATCATCAAAATAATTGCCGACGTGAATTCCTTCTTCAGGAACAATCATCACGGAAACTTTTCCCCGCCGTTTAAGAGCCTCGTCTTCCAGCATCAGCGCTTCCTGATAATGAAGGTTGCTTGTAACAATGCATAGGCTCTCGTCCGGTTTCAGATTCACCCATTGATCAATGATGATATGGGCGCCCCTTTCCATCCTGGACTTGTCCATGCACTTATGCCATAACGATCATCATGATGATCTGAACAGTAATCATAATCAATGCAGGTATGATCTGCATCTTGATTACACCCATGCGGTCTTTCATTTCCAGAATGGCTACCGGGACAATATTGAAATTGGCAGCCATAGGAGTACAGAGAGTACCGCAGTATCCGCAAGTCAGAGCAAGCATGCCGATAACGGTTGGGTTTGCACCAAGACTCAGAACAAACGGAGCACCGATACCGACTGTCATAACGGTAATTGCTGCAAAGGCATTGCCCATGATCATTGTGAACAGCATCATACCGATAGCAAATACAATAATGCCTACAACCAGATTTCCCTGTGGGATGATATTGCTGACAATAGCTGCAATGACATCACCTACTCCGGCTGCTGTAAATACTGAACCCAGTATAGCAAGCAGTGTCGGAAGCAGTGAGAGCGGTCCGACAATGGAGAGGAATCTCTCTGAGTCATCCAGGAATACCTTTGGTTTGTTTTCTTTATTCCATGCCATCATCAGAATAATGGCAATCAGAACACCAAAGCCTGTTCCAACAAGTGCGCTCAGTCCAAATGGCTTGAAGATACCGAACAGCAATGCAAATATTCCCATGCTGAGAGCAGGAATAAACAACTTCATGCCGATCTTATCAAAATTGCGCTTTGTTTCTTCAGCTGACGGAGCATTGATCTTGCCAGGCTTAACCTGGTGAACCAGTGCCGGGATAATTGTTACAACAACAAGAATTCCTTCCACCAATGGTGGAAGATAACGTGCCAGACCAGTAGAAAGACCCAGACCAACCCAGAAAACACATGTTCCGATAGGAGCAGGATTTTCCTTGTCCTTCAGATTCTTGACACCTGCATAGATGCAGATGAGACCGATAATGATATAGAGCACTTCAAGCATTTTGCTGCCGAAAGTAATTTCCGCATTCGTAAAGAACATATTATTTAGCCCCCTGCTTTCCATAATACTTCTTCATCATCTGACGGTCGATAATTGTGTAGTACACAACTGTAACCAGAACCGCGATGATGCATACAGGTACTTCAACCAAAGCCAGCTGAACAAGGTCAACTTCATAGCCAAGTCCCGCCAGTGTTCCCTGGACCAACAGTCCGCCTGAACCGCCGACAACCAGAACCTGGGCAAAGAACCAAGTGATATTCTCAATGCCGCCAGCCATTCCTTTGACTTTCTCCATGTGTTCAGGATTTGGAGTATATCCTTTTGTTGTAATAGAACCTTCGCACATTGGAATAACAACTGGGCGGATAAAGCCGGCCACTCCGCCTAATCCAACGTTGAATGCTCCAAAGAATGCACGCAGGACACCATATGTATTGACAACTGCTCCTGGTGTTGCTCCCTTGATCTTTGAAATCAGCTTTCCAGCTGCCTGCTTCATGCCATCTCTTTCCAGAGTTCCTGTTGCCAGCATGACAACAACGAATATCAGCATACTGCGGTTGTTAGTGAACGTTGTTCCGATAAGTTCGAGCAATGCTACAGGATTGATTCCGCCTACAACTGCTGTTACAAGCGCAGCAATCACAATGATTAGAATGTTATCCAGTTTCAATGCAAAACCGATGATAACTACCAGAATCCCTAAAAGCTTTAGATACTCCATCTTGACTTCCTCCTTATATGTATCATCATCTGATCTTTATCAATCTTTATGAACCTGTATTGGCCGCATGCGGTTCAGTCCGATTTGAATTCCCCTATCAGATATCTGATAGCACTTATTATAGAATGCTTGTGTATCTTTCATCAATCTTAAAATTGCAATATCTTCTGTTAAATGCGTCTTTGCACAGCCTCTTAAGTAAGAACCCTGGGCAGTCTCATCTGCCGCTTCACTGGTGTAGTACATGGTTGTAATCCATGGAAATCGCTGTGAGAAATATAATTGCGAAGACGACTGTTCTTTCTGTATCCAGTAATGAATCATCCCATATCTGTATACAGCCGGAAACAGTTTTGGCATCCAGGCATGTGCATACTTTTCAAATCGATCCTGCCAGTCAGTATTATACTGAATGTTTTCAGGCAGCTGCATAACTGCTTGAGCAACGGCTTTCTCTGTTTCAATGCAGAGATCTTCGTTATGCCTGTATTCATGATTGGAAACCGTCCAGAAATAGCCATACAGAATTGATCGCGGAAGCCAGAAGCCCTTGAATAATGGTGAAGTATAGCCTGAATAGGGCTGTTCCCATTCGTGACTTGGAACTCCATGATCATCGATGATTGCGTCCGGAAGCATTTCCCTGTATGCCTGCAGCATTGCATGTGCTTCTTTATGAACTGTATCTTCGTGAAAGGTCTCATGGGCAAATTCTCTGCCTGCCGCATTGTATCTGGCAACATGAAGCTTATTAAAAGGATGCTTCTTCTGCAGTTCATAGTGTATGGCAGCCCCATCAGGATTTTCCATCGGTATAATCAGAAGATTCATCTTATCTGGAATGTCTTTATAACTGTCATCAGTCAGCAGTGCATGAATCAGCTGCAAAGAACTGTTGGTGCTGCTTACCTCATTGGCATGGTGGCGGCAGCTTCCGCATCGCGCGTCAGGAGCGACCC
>CALEMD010000057.1 GCA_937902945.1 uncultured Erysipelotrichaceae bacterium
TATAGAGCCTCTTTCTTCTGTCGGCATTGTATCTATGCTTATATTGGCATATGCCGTTTGACATCTGCCCAGAAAATCCAATTCACTGTACGTTTCAAATGAGTCTTCGGTTAAATCTGTACTGGAAAAAGAAGGAACACTGCTGTTGATCGTTACATATGGCATTCCCGAATATGCCGGCACATCTTCTAGATAGAATTCAAAATCTGTTATCGGTTGAGATGATGCCGTCACTTCAGACGCTGCAGATGCAGAAGGCTCAGCTTTTGGCGCAATACTATCAGAAGAGCGTGCCGCTGCAGTACAGACTGATAGACTCAAGCATATCATTGGCAGCACAAAAGCAGCTGCTGTTTTCTTTAGAAATCTAATTGAATTCATAAGCTTATTATAACGTTCATTTCCTTTTGCTGATTCGAAATTGCATTCACTTAATCAAGTTCAGAAATAAATATTTCTTCAATGGAATTGCGTTTCATTTCCTTTATAAGCACTTTATTCAGTCGGCATATTTCCTTATGTATTCTGCAGGTCTTTTTCTGGCTGCAGTGTTTCTCTTCCCGCAGGCATTCACAGATAGCCATATCTCCCTCAAACAGCAGATAGAAGTCATAAAGCGTTATCTTCCGCAGATCAGCAGAAAGAATATATCCTCCTTTTGAATCTGCTTTTCGATAGAGAGTCTCTACATAACCTGCACTTTTCAGTTTGGACATGATCACAAGAATATACGTTGATGGAATTGACTCCCGCTTCGCTATTTCCTGTGAGAATAACGGGTATCCTTTTGCTTGATATAAGGCTCTTATTGCCCGGATAGCATAGTCAGTCTCTCGCCTGATTTTCATTCTTCTTTTCTCCTGCCCCACAGTTGATTTACAAGATGAAAGAATCCTGCTGAATGCATAAAAAAGACGACTTCCATACCAGCAGTTTTTCAATTAGACTTTATTAATTAAAGAAGTGCTAGTCAATATTATAACTGTTTCAGTTAGACTAAAGACATGATCAAAAGGCACCGCTCATCTGATTTCTTCAATAAAGCTTACACTGTCCATTGTCCGCAATGCTTCAATAATTTCACTATGTGTTTTATACTGTTTCAATTCCGGCGATACAATTGTCAGACCGATAGAATAGACACTTAATCCAGAATTGATATAAGCAGGATTTGATTCGATTTCATCAATATTCAAACCCAGTCTGCGGGATGTAGTAATGAAATCCTGCAGATTCTGTTTGTTCTTCAGCTCGAGATGTATTTCGAAATGATTGGAACGATCTTTCAGATACACTTCTAATGTCGGCATCAGATTCAAGCATGCAAACAAAGCAATGAAAGAAATCAATGCGACTGTGTATAGCCCAAAGCCAAGGGTCAATCCAATAATGCAGCATCCCCACAGTCCAACAGCTGTTGTAAGACCGCGGATCTGATTGCGTGATGAATAAAGAATTGAGTAAGTACTGATATTGGCTATTCCAATTACTGTTGCAGCCGAGATTGCCGGAATCGCGAAACTGTATGTATCCGCAAGAAAGGAATCCAGAAGTGCTGCACCTGTTGAAGACAATGAGACAAGGATAAATGTTCTCAGTCCAGCAGAGTGTCTCTTATTTGATCTTTCCCAGCCGATGGCCGCTGACAGCAGAAAAGAGATTCCTATTCTGAGCGCAATAGAAACGATTGTCAGTGAATCACTGTTCATTCCCAGCCATTCTGCAATTGGATCATTCAGCATATTGATCATAGTCATATTATATCTCTTTCTTTTATGTATTCAGGAAACGTCCGCGATGTATATGATCTGTTTCCTGCTCAGCGGCTTCCAGAAATGCAGATTCCTCTTCTGGAATTTCGTCATGCTTAGGCAGTGTTTTCTGTATCTGTGCAATTCTATCAATCAGAACATCCACACCAGGTCTCTCTTCACCAACTTCTGTTGTCTGCGGCACATTGGTAATCTCTTCCAGTTTCTTTGAAAACGAGCCAGAACGGTACAATGCAATCTTGGCACAGACAGGTCCGATCAGTTCAAACATAATGCTGCTTGCAAGAATGACTGTTTCCAGATTGCTGCCGCTGACTCCCGGCAGAACACGGGTACTCATAGCTGCCAAGCCAATGGCTACGCCTGCCTGCGGAAGCAGTGCCAGACCCAGATTATCTCTTGTCTTATGATTCTCATTCACCAGCTGACACCCTGTCCATGCTCCGACATATTTGCCAATTATTCTCACGATCAGATAGACTGCGCTGATTGCCAGCAAAGGCGTTCCGTTAACAGATGCTGGATTTAAGAACAATGCATTCATATCAAAATTCACACCGCTTCGCACAAAGAACAGCAATAGAATCGGAGGACTGAAGTAGTTCATCTGCATGAACAGCTTCTCATCATCCGTCATATTGATGTACACCATTCCCATAGCCATGCATCCAAGAAGCGGAGAAACACTCAATGCCGAGCAAAGACCGCAGAAGGCAAACAGCAGTCCAATACTGATAATCAGCCGATTGTCACTGGAATGCTTTCTATCCATAAACAGTTTCAGCAGAACTCCGAATACACACCCAAGCAGAACAACTCCGATATTCAGCAGTACCGGCTGAAGTACTGTATTGATTACGCTGCTGGTATGACTGATGCTAGCCAAAGCTATGCTTATAGCAACACTATAGCCAAGCAATCCAATGACATCATCAAGTGCAATCACCTGCAGCAATGTATCTACAGTGTCTCCATGTGCTTTATACTGTCGGATTGTCATGATTGTACTCGATGGTGCAGTCACAGCTGACAATGCCGCCAGAACAACACAGAATGCTATATCCAGATGAAGCAGATAAAAGGATGCCGCAAAGACAAGAATTGATACTGTCATTGTCTCAACCACTGCGATCCAGATCACACGCTTGCCATTTCTATGCAGTCTATCTATTTTGAAAAACTCGCCGACAGAGAATGCAATGAATGTCAATGCCACATCAGGCAGAAATGATGTTGCCTGTACAAAGCTGTCTGGCAGAAGATTCAGGCAGGAAGGTCCAATCAGTATGCCAGTCAGAATATATGCCGTAACATTAGGAAGCTTTACCATCTTGGCAATGCGCGACATCAAAAAGCCACCAAACAGCATGATGGAAAGTGAAAGAATGACAGATGCCTCTGACATCTGGTTTATGTTCTGTATCAATTCATTCAGCATGATTGCCTTTCTGGAAGCCTATTGAATTCCGAGCATCTTATTTCTTCTATGATATACTGAATTATATATAAATGAAAATGATTGATTTTTATATTATCATTAATTATTTTTATGGAGGTTTATTATGAGCGATCGAATTGATTCATTCATCATGGCGGCTGAGACAAAGAACTTTACCAAAACCGCAAAACAGCTATGTCTGACGCAGCCGGCTGTAACGCATCAGATACTGCAGCTGGAAGAAGAGATGGGCGCAAAATTATTTGACCGCAGCGGAAAGCACATTGCCCTGACAGAAGAAGGAAAAGTTGCTCTGAAATATGCACGAAGAATAAAAGCTCTTGAAGAAAGAATGAAACAGGACATCATGAATAACCGTCTGCATAAAACAGAGCTTAAGGCTGGTATAACCCACACATCTGAAAGCAATGATGTTGCCGAAGTGCTAGCCCGCTACTCCAGTGAGTCTGCCGCCTTAAACATTACAATTCTTACTGAGCCCATTCAGAAACTGTACAGCATGCTCGATACATACGAACTGGATATGGCTATTGTCGAAGAAAAACCTCACAACACAAAATTCACATCGATTCTTCTTGATACAGACTGTCTTGTCTGTGTTGTTTCTGCTGATAGCCGTCTCGCCAACAGGAAACGGCTGAATATACAGGACCTGAAGAAAGAAAAACTGATTCTGCGCCTTCCAGGCTCCGAAACCAGAACGCTTCTGGAAAGCCATCTTCTCGGCATTCACGAATCCCTCAGCAACTTCCGTATTATTCTTGAAGTAGATAATATCGCAACTATAAAGAACTGTGTACGTAAGAATCTAGGTATCTCAATCCTTGCCCGCAGTGCCTGCATGAGTGAAATCAGAAAAGGAAAACTTGTTGCACTTCCTATTGATAATCTGAATATGACCAGAGAAACATATCTTGTATATCATAAAGATTTTGACAGTCCAGAGATTATTAAGGGATTTGTTCAGCTCTATCAGAAGAATGTTGCTACAAGAGCCACTAAAAAACTGGAGAAGATGAAATGAGGAAGTCTTTTAGGACTCCCTCATTTTTACTATATTATGATCAACTAGAATTCTTTTCTGCCATCCGGTGTATCTATGACAACCGGTGCTTTCTTCCAATTCACTAATACCATCCATAGCCAAAGAACAACTCCAATTGCAAGATAGATCGCAAACGATATCCACGAGCCAGAACCCTGCCCTAATGTACAGAAAAACGCCACAATCACTGCAATGATAAGCGCAAGTATGCGGGTAAAATTGCCACCCTTAAGATGATAGGTTACCCAATCTGGATGCTGCTTGTGTATTCTAATTGCTGAAATCATTGTTATAGCATATGCGCAGGCACATCCAAAAGCCATCAGATTGAAGAAGTCATTCATAAATGTTCCTGCATTCTGCAGTATAAGAAAGATTATCGACACAACCAGCAGCATTATGTTTGGAAGAATCGGCTGCTGATGCTTGTTTACCTTTGCAAAGCTTGCCGGCAGAAAATTGCTCTTTCCCATTGCATACAGAAGACGAACCGTTGACAGCCAGAATCCAAGCAGACATGTTCCTATTGCACACAGTATTGCAGCAATACCGAATATGATTGACCAGAATTTCCAGCTTCCGCCAAGTTGTTCCATCATCGTTATAGCAAGAAAACCAGATGTTGCAGAACCACCAGATTCGACCAGTGCCTGTACCGGCATTCCACCAAGTCCAACAAAGAAGAAAGCATAGACTATTCCGCAGGTTATGACTGAACCCCAAATTGCTTTAGTTGAGTCTTTCAGTGGAAAATCACCTTCTTCAATCATCTGTGGTACAGTTTCAAATCCAAAAAACGGTGTTATCAGAAATGCCAATCCTATTACCCAGCCTGGTATTCCAAATTCAGATGGAGCTTGCGAATAAAAGAAATTGCTGAAATTTGATAAGCTCCATTGTCCAGAACACATGAATCCAATGGACGCAGCAATACAGCCAATAATTGCAAGCACCAGCATAATCAATTGAATTTTCCCTGCAACTTCAATGTTCTGCATACTCAGGCAGAAGTATCCAACTAATGCTACTGCAGCTACAATCTCAATCAAAGTAAATCCAGATGTTATATTCAGAATATGAAATATCCATTGAACTATTGCCATAACTGCAGCTGGAGGAACAGCAATCCACGCGAGCATAATCAGCCATGCAGAAAGAAATCCCATGTGCTTGTTCTGTCCCACCGTGTTGTAAATCAATTCTCCGCCTGCCTCTGGAAACATCGGCGCCAATTCACAATAAACAAACGCTATTGGCAATATCATTAATGTCATCAGCAAAAAGGCAATCCATGTTCCTGGTCCGCAGTATTCATAGAATATTGAATCCCAATACCCAATGAAAGTAAATATTGCACCTGTTGCTATTGCATAAACGTAAATTAGTTTCAGGCTCTTTTTCAAACCTTTTGATTCAATTGTTTGATCTGGTTTAGACATCTCTTTCCCCTTTAAAACTCTCCACATCAATGGAACCGATATAGAGAGTTATATCTTTTATGTATTGCGTTTAGTATTCTTTTACACCGTCTGGTGTTTCTATAACAACCTTAGATTTTTTCCAGCGAATTAGAACCATATACAGCCAGATTAGAATACCCACTCCAAGATATACTGCAAACGAAATCCAAGAACCTATTCCCTGTCCTAATGTACAGAAGAATGCAATGACAATCATGATAAGCATTGCAACGATTCTCAGTATATTACCGCCTTTTACAGCATTAGGGCTCTTCCAGTCCGGATGCTTTGAATGAATTCTTACTGCGGATATCATGGTCAATGCATATGCACAGGCACATCCAAAGGACATCAGATTAAAGAAGTCGTTCATAAATGAAGTCGCATTCATCAAAAGAAGGAAAACAAGTGAAATAGCCAATAGAAATATGTTAGGAAGAATTGGCTGTTGATGCTTATTAACCTTTTTAAAAGCTTGCGGCAGGAAGTTCTTTTCAGACATCGAATACAGCATACGTACTGTTGACATCCAGAATCCTAGAATTGATGCGCCAAGCCCCATCAAGACAGAACAGAAACCATAAATCAATGGCCAAGTTGTCCAACCAAGTGTTCTTTCCATATTGATAATCGTCAAGAATCCATTGGCCGCATCTCCAGCCATGAGATTCTGAAATGTATCCAGACCAGCTACGCAGAAATAGAAGAATGTATATATTGCACCGCATGTCAGTACTGATCCACAAATCGCCTTCTTTGAATCCTTGATAGGGAAATCTCCCTCTTCTACCATTTGCGGAACAGTTTCAAATCCAAAATACGGTGTTATAAGCAATGCCATACCAATCAGCCATCCTGGTATTCCGTTTGTTGTACCAATGGTTGTCTGAAATAGGTTGCCCATGTTTGCAAGACTCCAATGGCCAGAAAACAGAATCAAAATACCTGTTATCAAAGTAGACACAATGTTGACAAACAGACATGTTGCCTGTGCCTTAACCAATGTTTTAATGTCCTGAAGACTCAGAATAAACACCAGAACAAGAATGCATATGCCTATCTGCATCGTGTTGCCAAACGTCAATCCAAGATTGAAAGTGCGAGAAATCCAAGTTGCTATTGCCATAACAACTGCTGGCGGTACAGCAATCCAAGCAGCCATAATCAGCCATGATGCAAGAAATCCCACATGTTTATTAATGCCGACAGTATTATATATTAATTCTCCGCCGGTTGTATGAAACAATGGTGCCAATTCGGAATAAACTAAAGCGACAGGCAGAATTGCAATTGTCATCATTCCAAATGCCAGCCACGTTCCAGATCCGCAGTATCCAAAGAATACCGAATCCCAATAACTTACCCAAGTGAATATTGAACCCGTAGCGACAGTATAAACAAATACCAGCTGCAGACTTTTCTGCAGACCGCCGCTTTTTGAAGTGTTATTCTCCGACATAAATCCCCCATATCCTAGGCGATTATTATGTTCCTATCCGTGAGTAATTCTATGCCTTGATAATATTTTGTCAAGTACTTGTTATTTCCTTCACATTTAGTAATTCATGTGCTATCATTTTCAAGGCGATTGCTCCTATCCAGTCCAACCGGCTATAATCGAAACTTGTATATCACATTTCAAATAATAGAGAGAGGATACTTAAAATGGCAAATTTAAAGGGTAAAGTAGCATTAATCACTGGAGCAGCTGCAGGACTTGGAGAAGGAATTGCAACTGCATATGTAAAATCGGGTGCAAAAATCTGCATGGTTGATCTTTCAAAAGGAGTAGAGAGCACTGCAGAGAAACTCCGCAGCGAATATCCCGGAGCTGAAATCATAACTGTTATCGCTAACGTTTCTGATAAAGAGCAAATGAAAGCAGCTGCAGCTAAAACTGTCGAAACGTTTGGATCATTGGATATTGCATGCTGCAATGCAGGTGTGTGCCGCCTTGCACCGTTTGAGGAAATGTCAGACGAAATCAGAGATTTCCATATTGACGTCAATATCAAGGGCACTTGGAACACATGCCAGGCTGCTATTCCGTATATGCTGAAAGAAGGCAAGGGTGCAATTGTAATTGCATCTTCCGTTACTGGCGATATAGTAGCTGATGGCGGTGAAGCTGCCTACGCAATGAGCAAAGCAGCTCTTGTTGGATTAACAAGATGTCTGGCAGTTGAATATGCACCAAAAAACATCCGTGTTAACTGCAGTCAACTTGGCTATGCTCGTACACCAATGGTTGAAAAAATGGCTGTTGAGTCAAATCCAGAAGATCCAGAAAGTGCAATTGCAGCAATTGCCCGCAATGTACCAATGGGCAGACTCGCAAAACCAATTGAAGTTGGTGAGCTGTTTGCATTCTTAGGAAGTGATGATGCTTCTTATATCACTGGTTCACAGGTTGTTATTGATGGTGCAGCTACTCTTCCTGAAACCAATTCTATTGGCACTAACTAATCATTTGTACATATTGTATGAAAGCAGCAATCCAAAGCCCAGTGCTCTTGAATTGCTGCTTTTCTTTATACGTATTCTTTGCGCTTTCAAACTTCTGACTTTCGAATCAGAACAACGGATACATCATTCACATTGGTTCCGGTTGGTCCTGTCATAATGAGACCGCCGCACTTTTCAAGTGCATGATAGCTGTCATTATTTCTTAATGTCTCCGCAATCAATATACCCTGTTCTTTCAATACAGCCTCAGTATTGCCATCTGCATATCCGCCCGCTGCATCTGTCGGACCATCTGTGCCATCACTTCCAAATGAGAATATCGCAGTATCTTTCAGTCCAGCAATTCCCAATGCTGCAGAAAGAGCAATCTCCTGATTTCTGCCGCCCAATCCACTGCCTGTCACGCATACCACTGTTTCTCCGCCAGAAATGTATGCCATGTTTTTTTGACTTCTGCTTGCTTCTTCAGCAATAATTGCGAGGTTTCTTCCAGCATCTATGGCAAAACCCGTCATTGCAGTGCTGATTATAATCGGTTCATAGCCAAGTCTTCGGCATGAATCTGACGCCGCCAGACACAGCTGTTTTACACTGCCTGAAACATGCGTTTCAACATTCCTTATCACAGTGGGCGTCTCTTCTGCAATGGCTCTTTCTGCATTCTCACTTACTTCAATATTGTATTTCCGCAGAATTTCCATTGCTTCCTCTGAAGCCGTTGAATCCGGATACGCCGGACCAGACGCAATCATATCGAGAGGATCCCCAATAATGTCTGAAAGAACTATGGAAAACACAGATGCCGGTTCGCACATCTTTGCAAACCTTCCGCCTTTAACCTTGTCTAGATGCTTTCTGACAGTATTCATCTCCTGAATGCCGGCACCGCTTTTCAGCAGGGCATCTGTAATAGCCTGCACCTCGCATAAAGGAATCAGCGGATCAGTAAACAGTGCACTTCCTCCTCCGGATATCAGAAACAGAACTGTGTCATTTGTCTCAAGACCATTCACCATGTCTTCAACTTGAATTGTGGCCTTCACTGCATTCTCATCAGGAATTGGATGGCCTGCTTCAAAACACTGTATATTCTGTATGGTGCCGTGTACATGCCCATATTTACTGATGACAATTCCATTGACTATTCTATCTCCAAGATAATCAGAGGCTGTTCTTGCCATCTGCCATGCCGCTTTGCCAACAGAAACAAGAATAACTTTTCCTTCTGTGCACTTAAAATCCTTGAGAGCATTTCTAACCGCTTCATCTGGCATGACTGCTGCTATAGATTCACGAATGATAGTTTCTGCATCCTGACGCAATGACATCTTCTTTTCCTTTCGATACTGTATTATTTGTTTTTGGTTTGAGCAGATACTGCTTTCTTGTTATTTTCCGCTGTCGCATATCTGCTTAGTATGATAGTCAATTCTTCTTTTGCCATAGTCAGATCTGATGGATCATTCTTGATCCATGACGAAATCAAAGAACCGTGAATCAGTGCAAATACAGCCTGTGCATTTCGCTTGGCATCTTTCTTGCTTTCATTGAACTGCAGAAATTTCTGCAGATATATATTCTGCCAGTCAGCATAAATTTCAAGACATGTCTGATTGATGGATGAATCAAGATACTTTGATTCAATTGATATCATTGTCAGCAGAAGCGATGCAAATCGATCTTTCTTCTTAAGCGACTTAGCTAGATAATCAGCCATTCTTTCAAATGCGGCAAGAGGATTGCTTTCCAGAAAGAAATCGCTGACAATTGTGCTTTTCATATTTTCATAGCTGAAAAGAAGCGTCTCTTTCGCCAGCTGTACCTTTCCTTCAGGAAAATAATAATAAAAGCTTCCCTTTGGAATATCACAGGCCTTTAAAAGTTCACTGAGCCCTGTTCCATAATATCCGCGTTCGGAAAACAGTCTTGCTGATTCTTCAAGGATCATTTCCTTCTTATTCATGAATTCATTATATCAACCAAAGCATAATAAAACAGCCGAGAATTTCCCCCGGCTGTTCAATAGCTGCAATTACTCTGCCGTTATGCTCTTTGCTGCATCATAGCCGCTTGTCATTGCCCATCCAAACAGAGATCCTCCGTAATAGATGTCGCCTTCAAGACCGCCTACAACTTCACCTGCTGCATACAGTCCTTCAATCGGTTCCTGAGCTGTATTGAGAACCTGCATCTGATCATTGATATGCAGTCCTCCCAATGTTGCATAATATCTCAGCCACATCTGAATTGCATAATACGAACCATCACTGCTGATTGTATTTGTCAGTGTTCTGCCAAATTCGTCTGTACCCTTTGCAACATCCTCATTGTATTTCTCTGCAGCCGCTGACAATGAACTTTCCGGCAGTGAAAGTGTACTGCCAAGTTCTTCGAGACTGTCAGCTTTGATCATGACAGGATTTGAAGAGCCATTGTTTGCGACCCATTTATCCACATCTTCCTGTGTATAGATATGACTCTTGATCATTGCACCGTTGAATGCATCAAATGCTGCCTGATCAAGAATGAGATAGTTTGATTCATTCACTTTCATTGCCTGAATCATATCCCATGCATTGCCCTGTTCATTCATGAAGCGAACACCATCCTGATTGACAATGAATGCTCCGCTAGTCTTGTAAGCAGTTGCTACACCAGGATTTGTATACTGACCCAATCCGCTTGGCATGATAATGCTGTTAGGCTGTACATTTACGTACTCCATATTGATTGTGTCTGCATCTACTGCCGCAGCCATTGTCAAACCATCACCATCAGCACCTGCAGCACCCGCATAAACATAGGACTGATACTCTTCAGGAATCATCTCTGTGTTATGACCAAATCCGCCGGTTGCCAATATGACATTCTGAGCATGAATCGTATATGCCTTGTCTTTTGATTCAGCAAGAACTCCAGTTACTGTTCCATCCTCAACAATCAGCTCTGTTGCTTTTGTATCGGTCAGAATTGTTCCGCCGCCATTGGAGAATGAATCGGAAAGAGATGTTACAACACCTGAGCCTCTTCCTGTACCTGAATACACACGAGCTCCGCCATCTTTCTGTTCATAAGGAACATTTGCACCATCTTCTGATACAAGCCAGTCAAATGCTTCACCAACTGTATTTACAAAGATATCCAATGTTGCTTCGTCGTTCTTGTTATGACCATTGGCCAGCATATCAGCTTTGAGAGATTCTGCAGAATCTTCATATCCTGCTTCTTTCTGCCATGTGCTGTCAGTAGCAACTGTTCCAGCCCCTGCCATAGCTGATGCTCCACCGACAAGACTCATTTTCTCAAGTACTAAAACGTTCTTGCCTTTCTGCTGAGCAGCCAATGCCGCACTCAATCCAGCAACACCTGCTCCAACAATAACTACATCAACTGTTTCTTCAACAGCTTCTAGTTCTTTGTCAGAAGAAGCTGCCGCAAACTTGCTCATATCTGCACCAGCCTGTGTCAGTGCGTCTGTCAATGCTGTCTTGAATCCATTCGATGTCAGTGTAGCTCCGCTGACAATATCAACATCTGCTGTCTGATCAGCAACCGCCTGCTCTACAAGCTTCGGCAATGCTGCTTTTCCAATTCCTTCAGTTTCTTCTTCCTTTGTGACTTCAATCTTGGTGATAGCTGTGTCGCTAACTGTTACATCGATGGTGATATCACCATGGTATCCCTCTGCTGTTGCAGTATAGGTACCTGCTTTCATCGATCCTGTTTCTGTAGATGTTTTTGATGTACTGCACCCTGTTAACAGTGCAGCCGATAGAAAAACCGCCAGTAATTTCTTCATTCTTCCTCCATTGTAGACGACCGGTCTACTATTGGATTATAAAGACTTGTTAAATTGCTGTCAATCAATTAATCAAATAAGCGATTTGCTCAGGAATACCGCAAGCGCTGCAATGCATCAAATGAGGTAGAAAATACTTTTTAAAAACTATATATATTATTCAGTCTCAATGCTGCCATTGAATTGACTCTCCCACAGGTTATAGTAGAATCCTTTTTCTGCCAGCAGTTCATCATGCTTTCCTTTTTCAATAATATCTCCTGCATTCATAACCAGTATTATATCTGCATTGCGAATAGTGGATAGTCTGTGGGCAATGGTAAATGAAGTTCTTCCTTCGGTCAGTTGATTCAGCGCATTCTGAACATTCTGTTCTGTACGCGTATCTACTGAAGAGGTTGCCTCATCCAGTATAAGCAATGGCTGATCAGCAACCATAGCCCTTGCTATGGTCAATAGCTGTCTTTGTCCCGATGACAGGTTGGAATCATCTTTCAGAATCGTATCATATCCATCAGACAGCGATTCAATAAAGTGGTCTATGCCCACTGCTTTGCATGCTGCTTTTACTTCTTCATCTGTCACATTCGGCTTTGAATAGATTATATTGTTTTTTATTGTATCTTCAAATATCCAACTGTCCTGTAAAACCATGCCAAACAGCTGATGTACATTCTCTCTGCTCAATTCAGTTATATCCTTGTTATCAATCAGAATTCTGCCCCCATCAAGTTCATAGAAGCGCATCAGAAGATTTACGATTGTCGTTTTCCCAGCTCCAGTAGGTCCAACAATAGCTACTTTCTCTCCTGGTTTTATATCAATTGAAAAATCGTGAATAATTGTGTGGTTTTTGACATAGCCAAACTTCACATGATCAAAGACAACATGACCTCTTTCCGGTTTGAAATCATTGATTTTATTGCTTTCGTCTGACATTTCTTTTTCGTTCAGATACGCAAACACACGTTCTGCTGCCGCTGCAGCGGACTGCAGACTGGTTGCTGATTGAGCAACCTGTCCTAAAGGCTGCGTAAAGAGTTTTACATATACAATAAATGCAACTATTGTTCCAAACGTTATTTTTGACTGACTGGCAAGCACTGCACCAACTATACAAACAGCCACATACCCAAAATCACCGGCAAATTCCATGACTGGCATCATAATGCCTGACATGAACTGTGACTTCCAACCATTCTCATATAGATCGCCATTGTATTCATCAAACTTCTTTTTTTCTGGTCTTTCTCCGTTATAGACCTGAACAATTGGATGGGAAGCGAATATTTCTTCTATATGACCATTGATCAGTCCTAGATAATGAGAGTTGCCAACAAAGTACTTCTGTGACTTTCTGATAATCAGATTCATCATCAGAAATCCCATCAGACTGGAAGCTGCTGCAATACAAGCAAGCAGAACATTGGTCTGCACCATGAGAATCACAGCACCGATAAACAGAACCGCTGCCGAAACCACTTCCGCGAGTGCCATGCGCATTGCCTCCGTAATTGTATCAATATCATTGGTCACTCTTGAAATCAAATCGCCGAAATTCTGTGAATCAAATTTCTTCAGAGGAAGACGATTGAGTTTTCTCGAACAATCCTCACGCATGCTGAATGCCATTCTCTGTGACAGAGATACCATCATGAAACTCTGCATATATGTCAATATGAAACTCAGGGTATAAAGCATCAGCAAATTCATTACTATTGCAGTAATAGAAGAAAGATCAAATATCTGTGTCTGCATGCCTTCATTGACCTTATCTGTAATGGCACTCAGTTCTGCCGGCCCAAACAGTGAAAACAATGCTCCAGCTGCGGCTGCAGCAAGTGATCCAATCAAGAGCGGCATTTCCTTTTTCCCGTATCTGCAAAGCATCATCCATGCCTTTTTAAAGTCATGCGGTTTTTCAGCAGCCTTCTCTCTTGGCCCGCCGAAGTGTGTTTTCATATTAACGGATCCTAATTCATACGTTTCTTTAGCCATATTATGAAAGCTCCTGTTCTGATAGCTGCGTACTCGCAATCTGCTGATAGATGTTGCATCTCTGCATCAGCTGATCATGGGTTCCTCTATCAACAATTGTCCCGTTATCCAGTACCAATATTTCATCTGCATCACGAATCGTGCCAATCCGCTGTGCAACTATAAGAATGGATTGGTCAGGATGCGTTTCACGCAATGCTTTTCTCAGCTTATAATCCGTTTCAAAATCAAGTGCCGAAAAGGTATCATCAAACAGAAACACTTCTGGATTCCAGCAGATAGATCTGGCAATGGACAGCCTCTGTCTCTGCCCTCCGGAAACTGAAGTTCCGCCTCTTGCAATCTCAGCATGTATTCCTTTGTCCATCAATCCAACAAACTCTAATGCCTGCGCTGTCTCTAATGCCAGATTGACACTTTGTTCGTTTCTATCGGTTCTGTCATTTTCTCCATATGCAACATTAGAAATTACCGTTCCTCTTAACAGCATCGCTTTCTGTGTTGCATATCCAATCTTTTCATGAAGCTTCCGCAATGACATATTCTGAATGTCTACCCCATCAATCAGAATGCTTCCGGACTGCGGTGTATAAAGCCTTGCGATCAATTGCAGAATGGTGGTTTTTCCAGACCCTGTAGCACCAATAAGCGCTGTTGTCTTTCCTGCTTCAGCAGTAAAGGATATATCTGTTAAAGCATTTCCTTTAGCACCCGGATAACTGAAGTTTATATGCCTGAACTCTATTGTTCCTGCAGTGCTTTCAGCTGTACTGCTGCCTTCTTTCACTTCCGTATCTGCATGCAGTATTTCCAGTATTCTTTCTGCCGAAACAGCAGCCCGCGGATACTGATTCAATGCCATATTCATATCCATGAACGCTTTAATAAGTATTGCTGTATAAGAAGAATAAACAACCATGTCAGAGAATATGGCAATCTGATCAGCAGGATTCGCAGACGCAATTAAATAAGCTCCAACAAGATATATGCCAACCATCAGTGCATTATTCACAAATTTAATTGTCGGTCTCATCAGTCCCATTGCATGGTGTGCTTTCCGTTCATTCGATGTCAGTATGTCATCTGCTTCTGTAAACTTCTTTTCCTGATACTTCTCTGCATTGTATGCACGGATAACACGTATTCCTGTCAGATTCTCCCGCAGATCACGGCTTAAGTGGTCTGTGTATACCTGCCTTTTCCTAAGCTTAGGATGGGCATACATCATCATAAAAACAACCAGAAGAACCATCAGTATAATGGACAGCAGAGTCAGTGCTGTCCACTGCCAATGCCTGCCTGTTATTTTTACCAATGCTCATACTGCGATGAACGGCACTTTCAATGCATGCAATATACCGCGGCACATAAAGTTCTGTATCTGTGTCACATCATTTGTTGAACGGGTAATCAAAGAAGCCGTTGAGAAAGAATCCATTTCCTTCATCGAAAATGATTCAACTTTGTTATAGATATCTGTTCTGAGATCTCTTGAAAAGGATGCGGCCACATGCATCGAATACCAGTTGGCAGCAATAGCTGAGCCTACACCTGCACCTGCGCACAGAAGCATCATTCCTCCGCAGGCATAAATCTGATTCATATCACTGCCCGGTGTTTTCACCAGTCTTGTTATGGTCTGCATATAATCAGGGATGCGAAGACTGAACCATACTTGTGCTGCCGTGAAAAGAGCCGCTAAAAGAAACAGCAGTGCCTGCTGTTTCTTAGCTCTTTTCGCCATTTCAGCGATGGCTTGCATGATTATTCTCAAGAACTTTATTCAGAAGCAGCAGAAGTTCTTCTTTCTCATCTTTATTTAAGCAGCTGAAAAACTGTTCAGCTGTTTTACATCTTAGGTTATGCAGAAGAGTGCCGATCTCTCTGCCTTCATCTGTCAGATGCACCACCTGT
>CALEMD010000058.1 GCA_937902945.1 uncultured Erysipelotrichaceae bacterium
ATAGATGCGCATCAGTTCAGCAGTGGTATTGACACCTGATACTACAGCAGCATCTTCATTGCCGCCGATTGCATACATGTATTTGCCATGTCTTGTCTTGTTATACAGGAACCAGAACAGGATGCCGCAGATAACGGCTATCCAGAACAGATACTTCATGCCTAGAATCTCACCGGACGCTATGCCTGTATAATCTGAGCGAAGACCGCCGATAGGAGTTGCACCTGAATAGACAAGGTTGATGCCATAAACGATTGTCTGCATGCCCAATGTTGCAAGGAATGCCGGAACATGGAGCACAGATACAGTCAGTGAGTTGATGAATCCAAAGAATGCACAGACTGCCATGACAATCAGCAGAACAGCAATGATCGGAAGCTGCGGAAGATTAGGCCAGAATCTATCTGCATAATCAGGTCTTTGCAGCATAGTCGAAGCCATAACTCCAGCCAGACCAACCATACGACCTGCCGATAGATCTGTTCCTCTAGTGATCAGACATCCAGAGACACCCAATGCAATCAGGAAACGCGGTGCTACGTTATTGGTTATATTCTTGAAGTTGGATAGTGAGAAGAATCCATCCTGGGTAAATCCTACATACAGAACCAGTATGACAAGCATGATGACAATTGCATTGTCACTGGCAATCTTTCTAATATCTTTGCCAATATTGGCATTCTTTACTGCCGCCTTATTTTCACTCATTGTCCTTATCCTCCTACATGTACTTCGCAGCGAGTGCCATAATCTTCTCCTGCGTTGCATCTTTGCCTTCTACAATGCCTGTTACTCTGCCTTCACACATGACCATGATTCTGTCACTCATACCGATTAATTCCGGCATCTCTGAGGAGATCATGATTATGGTCTTTCCCTGTTTTGCAAGATCCGCAATAATTGTATAGATCTCGTATTTAGCACCGACGTCAATTCCCCTTGTCGGTTCATCAAGGATCAGGATATCTGGACTGTTTGCCAGCCAGCGGGCAATGATAACCTTCTGCTGATTGCCTCCGGATAGGGATTTGATCAGTGTCTTGTTGCTTGGTGTCTTGATGCTCATCTTCTTTATGGAATCATCAACGACTGCTTCAAGTTTCCTATCGTTGATCACGAACCCATTATCGAGATACTGATCAAGAGAAGCAATGCCGACATTGTCCGATATGCTCAATACTCCGAATATGCCGGTTCCGCGTCTGTCTTCTGTAAGGAGTGCTATGTGATTCTTTATTGCATCACGCGGTCTTTCTATTTTCAGCTCTTTGCCTTTATAGATGATTGTACCGGATACTTTCGAACGGATTCCGAAGATTCCTTCCATCAGTTCTGTACGCTGCGCGCCTACCAGTCCGCCTATTCCGAAGATTTCTCCCTCTCTTACTGAGAAGTTTACATCTTTGAAACTGTGCGGGTTGATGGATGTAAAGTCCTTAATCTCAAGGACTAGATCGGAAGAGCACACGTCT
>CALEMD010000059.1 GCA_937902945.1 uncultured Erysipelotrichaceae bacterium
GTATCCCATCCCGTGAATGCATACCCATCTACATCCGGTGCATCTGGTGCTTCGGCAGATGTGCCATCAAGGATCTGCTGCTCGACAATCAGTTCATCATTCATCCCTAAAAACTGAACTGTATGATACGTCTGTTCAGGTGTTCCTGCGCCAAAAAATGTAGGTACTTCCGATTTAACCTCATCTGTTGCAGTCGGTGCTGCTTCTGTTTTAATCTCTGCAGTAGCAGTAGGCTCTGCTGTTGGAGTCGCTGTCGGCTCCACTGCTGGAGTGGCCGTTGGCGTAATCTCCGTAACAGGAGTTTCCGTTGCTTCAACCTTAGTTTCAGGTGTTGCAGTTACAGCCTCTGTTGTTGGAGTGGCTGTAGGCTGTATACCATCTTCTGCATATGCTGATTGCAATGGATTGATACTGAAAATGCTTGCAGTTAAAACAACCGCAAGAAAAACGTTAACCCACTTTGGAAAATAATTCTTGAGCTTCTTCATACTTAACAACCTCCCACTGTTGTGCTGTCTGTTATGACAGTCCCTAAGTACAAAGATGCAACTGGCTGCCTTTTTCTCCAGGCCCTCTAGTTTTGCGTCACAGACTTTCGTCTGCTTTGCCTTTGGATCTTTGCATTAGACGGTCGCATTCCTATATGCATCCGCTGATACATTTGTATGAATACAGATGTTCAAGCATAGCAATAGATACACTCCGAGTATCTAGCTGCTACTTTTCTGTCTTAAATATAACATCGCATTATGATGAACTCAATTGTTTTGATTTTTACCATTTGATATGAAATGAGCGAAAAAAAGAGAGCCGCTGCGGCATCTGGACGAAGAGCAGGCTCCAACTTTGGGGGGTAAAAAAGCGTTGCAGTTCGTACCAGATGCCGCAGAATCCCTCTCGTGTATCCAATATAGTACACTTTCGAAAAAAACGCTATTGTTTTTTTGCAACGATGCAATAAGGGTCGGCTTGCTCTGCCGACCCTTATTGTTTCTAGCATCATTTAATATTCAAATCGGGCGGAACATCCATGGTTTTGCTGACAGGTTTGCCATCTTTCTTCCTCTGCCTGACACATTCTGTAAGCAGATATTCGATCTGCCCATTTACAGATCTGAAGTCATCCTGTGCCCAGGCGGCGACTGCATCATAGAGTTTTGGTGCCAGTCTCAATGGTACCTGCTTCTTCTTACTGTCTTCTGAATAGTCACTCATTAATAGATACTGCCGGAATTAACCACCGGCTGGGCGTCATGATTGCCGCACAGTACAACCAAGAGATTTGAAACCATGGCTGCCTTCCTTTCATCATCCAGATCGACGATATCTCCATCCTTCAGTTTCTGCAAAGCCATTTCCACCATGCCCACTGCACCATCAACTATCATCTTTCTTGCATCTATTATTGCGGATGCCTGCTGTCTTTGCAGCATAACTGCCGCAATCTCAGGGGCATAGGCAAGATAGGTGAT
>CALEMD010000060.1 GCA_937902945.1 uncultured Erysipelotrichaceae bacterium
TTCTTCGGACTGCTGGCAGGTTATTACAAGAAACTCGACAACATCATCATGCGCTGCATGGATGTCCTGTTTACATTTCCGGGAATTCTATTGGCATTGCTGATTGTGGCAATGATGGGTATCAGCATCAAGAACGCAACGATTGCCATCAGCATCTGGTCCATTCCGTCATTTGCGCGGATGATACGCGGACGTGTACTGCAGATTAAGCAGGAGGAATACATAACAGCGGCGGAATCCTTAGGCGCAAAAGACTGGTGGATACTGACACGTCATGTCCTTGTCAATGCAATGCCTACGATCATTGTCATCGCAACAATGCGTATAGCCGGTGCCATCCTGTCTATTGCTACATTAAGCTATCTCGGTGTTGGCGTTCCAGTGCCGCAGGCTGAATGGGGCAGCATGATATCAAGTGCAAAGACACAGATGTATAAGGCACCATATCTGATTGTTATTCCAGGCATTGCTATTGTCATCACTGTTATCTGTTTCAATATTCTAGGCGATAAGCTTAGAGATATTCTGGATCCGAATCTGAAAGATTAGGTTACTGCTCGGTGATGCCGAGTGTAATAAAGGGAGGAAACACTATGAAAACAAACTTCAGAAATATGTTTGGTGCAGCTGCTGTCTCTGCCTGCCTGTTATTGGCAGGATGCGGCAGTTCAGCATCAGCATCCGCATCTTCTGCTCCTGCATCTTCTTCTGCAGCTGCAGCCGCAACTGACACTATCAACATCGAATTGACAACAGCTCCAGTCGGACTGCATCCATTGAAGACAAATGACAGTCCATCGCAGTACATCAATAATCAGATTTATGAAACACTGTACAACCGCACAACAGATGGAACCTCTTATGAACCTCTGCTTGCGGCTGATATGCCTACTTACTCAGATGATGGTCTGACAGCAACAATCAAACTGCGTGAGGGTGTTAAGTTTACGGATGGCACTGACTTTACTGCTGATGCAGTAGCTTATATGATTGACAGTCTGAAAGATGAAAACTATGGATCTCAGCGTCCTTCCATTGTTGAATCTATCACTGATTACACAATCGTAGATGATCATACAATTGAACTGCATCTTGCATATGCAGATGGTGTACTGGTTGCAAAGCTTGCCCACTCAAATGGTGCAATTGTCAATCCGGCTGCTGATAAAGCACAGGATCTGTTAGTTGATCCAACCGGTGCTGGTACAGGTGCCTATAAATATGTATCCTCAACAAGCGGCAGCAATTATGTACTTGAAGCCAATGAAGATTACTGGGGCGGAGCACCTGAAATAAAAACACTGAATTATGATGTAGTCGCAGATGAAGCAACAGCAGTAGCAAGACTGCAGACAGGTGAAGCGGATTTCTATCCGACAATCTCAGCAGATTCATTTGGCACAGCAGCACAGATTTCTGGCTACACAGCCGTTTCAGAAGAATCCAGTTCCATTTACTATTTTGCACAGAGATCAACAGCTGATACAGCAGCAAATTCTCTGATGGCTAACAAGGATTTCCGCAAAGCAATATTTGAAGCAATCGATACGCAGACATATGTCAATTCAGTCATGGAAGGCAAAGCAACGTTTGTTAAATCAGTTGTTGGACCGACACTGATTGGCTATACATCGGCAATGGATGATTCCTATATCGGATATAATCTTGATGATGCAAAGAAGATCATTGATGACAATGGATGGAGCGGACAGACAATCACAATGCTGGTGTCTACACGTGAATGGCAGCAGACAGTTGCTGCATATGTACAGGATTCATTGAGCCAGAATGGCATTACAGTCAATGTCGTATCAGAAGAATGGGCAACATTCCTGTCTGATGCAAAGAATGACAAGAGCTTTGACTTAACAATTCTGAGCTGGAGCAATGTTACTGGTGATGGACAGCAGATGCTTGAACCGAATTTCTCTACCAAGAACGGAACTAGAGTTAAATATAACAATGCTGACTTTGATGCTGCAGTAGATGCTAGCGCAAAGACAACTGTATTAGAAGACAGACAGGCTGCAATGCTTGAAGCAGTTGCAATGATTCAAGGTGATGCAGTTGTTACACCGCTGTATTCTGCAAATGCAAATTATGTTTATAATTCAGCAAAATTTGACAATGTTAAGCTTGATAAAGGCGGAGAATTTGCTGTAAAGGATTTCACAATCGTTAAATAACAAGAACTCAGGAAAGGAGATCCATGATGGAAAAAGAGAAGGTACTGGATGTCGATCAGCTGCATGCAGTTTTCAAAATCCGCAAGAAGGAATATGAAGTGCTGCATGATATCTCATTTACAGTGCACCGCAACGAAACAGTGTGCATTGTCGGAGAATCAGGATGCGGCAAGAGTGTGACAACACTTTGTATCATGGGTCTTCTTCCTCATAATGGAAGAATTACGTCAGGTACTATTTCGCTTGACGGTGATGATCTGACACACTTGAATGAGAAACAGATGAATCAATACAGAGGCGGAAAGATGGGAATGATTTTCCAAGAGCCGATGACTGCATTGAATCCGCTTCTTACAATTGGATATCAGATCAGAGAGAATCTGATGCTTCACGAGCACATGGATAAAAAAACTGCCGATAAAAAAGCAGTAGAGTATCTGAGCCGAGTTGGCATTGCCAACCCGGAATCAAGAATGAAGCAGTATCCATTTCAGCTGTCAGGAGGACTGCGTCAGCGTGTGCTGATCGCAATGGTCCTCTCTGCACAGCCTGATCTGTTAATTGCAGATGAACCTACGACAGCACTTGATGTAACTATACAGAAACAGGTTCTTACACTTTTGAATGGTCTTAAGAAAGATATGAATGCAGGTATACTGTTCATCACCCATGATCTAGGCGTGGTGGCAGAGATTGCTGACCGAGTCATTGTACTGTATGCCGGCAGAAAAGTTGAAGAAGGATCCGTAGAGCAGATATTCAAGAATCCTCTGCATCCATATACGATCGGCTTAATGAAGGCTGTGCCAGACGTAGACAAAGACGAGTTTGTTCTTGAACCGATCCCTGGCATGTTCCCAAATATAACTGAAGAAATCAAAGGATGCAGATTCAACCCACGCTGTACACATGCAGCAGAATGCCCGTTGTGTACAAAAGAGGCACCAGAGATGAAAGAATATGAACCGGGTCATTTTGCGGCCTGCCATATAATCAAATAAAGAAAGGAAACTCATGACAGAACAAAGAAAGAAAATACTGGAACTGCGGAAACTGAAAAAGTACTTTCCTGTCAGCAAGAATGTGAATCTGAAAGCTGTCGAGGACGTTTCCTTTATTCTCTATGAAGGAGAAAAACTGGGAGTTGTTGGAGAATCAGGATGCGGCAAGTCAACCCTAGGCAGAACTATTCTGCAGCTGTATGAACAGACTTCAGGATCCTGTGTTTACTATGGAAAATCTATACAGGATATCAATCCTAAATATATTCAAAAAGAAATCAATCATCTGAAAGAGTATCAGAGCAAGGCAGATGCGTACTATAAGAAGAGTCAGGGGATAGACAATCAGATACAGCAATTGTCGGATCGAGCATCCGAATATGATGACTTAGGCAGTGCGAAAGATGCCGAGAAATATGACAAGCTTAAGAAGCAGATTGCGTCTCTGGAGTATCAGTCTAAAGAATTGAAAAAGGATGCATCAAGACAGCTTCGTGAAGGATCGAGAACAGTAGGATCATTGATTCTCTGCAAAGACATTGATGCGATAGCAGAATTGTTTACAAAAGCAGAAAATGAAATACACATTGCACATGAGAATGAAATAAAAAGACGCAAGCTGCATGACACCTATACAGAGAGTGCGATTCTGCTGGATGAAATAGAGCATACAGATGAAAGAATTGCTGTTCTAGAAGCAAAGAATCCACGTACAGAACAAGAGGAATTTGATCTGCAGGATCTAAAGAATACAAAAAAGAAAACGTCAAAGTATTCCGCAGAGCGGCTTAGAAATAAGATGGTTGAAATCAAACCGCAAATAGATGCACTGGAGAATAGCATCGCAGATTCACGTGCAAAAGAAATGCAGTATCGCAGTCAGGCGTTTGATACATATAGAGGCAAAGATATTCTGCCGATTACAGAAAGATGCACAGATGCAGAGTATCAGAAGAAGCTCGACAGCAATTATGAGACGGGAATCAATCTCAATAAGCTGACGCATGAAGAAATGCGCTGCATACGTCCAGACCTGCAGATGGTTTTCCAAGATCCAGCTGCATCTTTGGATCCTAGAGAAACCATAGGACATGCAGTAGAAGAAGTGTTTGCAATCCACACAGATATGCCGGCTGCTGTACGAAAGCAGAAGACTCTGCGTCTGCTGCAGGAAGTAGATTTGAAGCCGGAGCATTATTACGCTTATCCGAATTCATTAAGCGGCGGGATGAAACAAAGAGCAGGCATTGCAAGAGCTATTGCCATGAACCCGAGCTTTGTGGTTCTTGACGAAGCTGTATCAGCATTGGATGTATCGGTACAGGCACAGATTCTTAAACTGCTGAACTCTTTGCAGAAAGAAAAGAATCTGACATATCTTTTCATTACGCATGATTTAGGTGTTGTAAAGCATTTCTGTGATAGAGTCATGGTGATGTATCTTGGCAATGTATGCGAACTTGCGGATAGCAGAAGTCTTTTTGCAAAACCGCTCCATCCATATACACAGTCTCTATTGGCGGCTGTGCCAAGAATGAAAGTGGATCAGAATACAGACGAAGAAAGTGTATTGCAGGGAGAAGTTCCCAGCCCGATCAATCCTCCTTCAGGCTGTCCGTTTCATACGAGATGCAATAAATGCATGGATATATGCAAACGGGTGAAACCGAAAATGATAGAAGCAGAACCAAGTCATACTGTGGCATGCCACTTATATGACAGAAAGGACAGCAACTGATGAATTATGATCCTATGTATCAGCCGTATGCTGGCAATCGCTACTGTATCACAGCAGCTAACGGAATGGTTGCGACCGGTTCAGTACTTGCTTCAGCAGCCGGTTTGGAAGTATTGAGAAAAGGCGGAAATGCAGTAGATGCGGCGGTTGCAACAGCTGCGGCATTGACGGTAGTTGAACCTACTGCCAATGGTCTAGGCTCAGATGCTTTTGCATTGGTTTGGATCAAAGACCAAATATTTGGACTGAATGCCTCCGGATATTCACCAAAGAATATCAGTCTGGAGGATGTGAAAAGCAAAAGTACTGATGGAAAGATGCCGGTATTTGGATGGACACCGGTTATGGTACCGGGGGCTGTCAGTGCCTGGCCTGCTCTTGTAGACAGATTTGGCAAGCTTACTCTTGCGCAAGATCTGCAGCCGGCAATTGACTATGCAGAGAATGGGTATCCGCTTTCACCGATGCTCTCGAAGATGTGGGAAAGAGCCACGCAGAAATTTCATGACCGCTTTGATGGAAAGCATGAATATGACGAGTGGTTCAAAACGTTTACCAAAAGCGGTGAATCGTATCACTTTGGCGAGATTGTAAAATTGCCGAATCATGCAAGAACACTGCATCTGATTGCTTCCAGCAATGCAGAAGCATTTTACAAAGGAGAAATTGCAGATCAATTAGTCAGGCAATCTGAAAGAGATGGAGGGTACTTCTGCAAAGAGGACTTGAGCGACTATAAACCGCAGTGGGTTGATCCGATTTCTGTCAGCTACAGAGGATATGATGTCTGGGAGATACCCCCTAATGGACAGGGTCTAGTAGCACTGATGGCATTGAATATACTGAAGGAATTCAGTTTTGTGCAAAGAGATACCGATGCTGTACATAAGCAGATTGAAGCAATCAAAACAGCGTTTGCGGATGGTATGCATTACATAACCGATCCGAATCTGATGAAGGTGGATTATCACGATCTTCTGAATCCGGCGTATGGTGCAGCTAGAGCTAAAGAGATCACTGACATAGCAGGACAGCCGCTGTTTGCAAATCCGCCGAAGAGCGGAACCGTGTATCTTTGCACAGCTGATAATGAGGGAAATATGGTTTCCTATATCCAGAGCAACTATATGGGATTTGGCTCAGGCATTGTCTTGGAAGGGTATGGCGTTGCATTGCAGAATCGCGGTGCTGATTTCTCGCTGAATCCTCTCGATGCCAATGCTTTAGCACCTCACAAGAAGTCCTATCATACAATCATTCCAGGCTTCTTAAGCAAGGATGGCAAAGCAGTAGGACCATTCGGTGTAATGGGCGGATATATGCAGCCGCAGGGGCATGTACAGGTTGTTATGAATATGCTTGATTTCCATCTGAATCCGCAGATGGCACTGGATGCACCTCGCTTTCAGTGGATGAAGGATAAGAAGATCATCGCAGAGCCTTCTTTTGACAATGCGATAGCCAATCAGCTTGCCGCAAAAGGTCATGATATCTCTATTGATCTGAATGGTGTATCATTTGGACGCGGGCAGATTATCCAGCGCTTGGATAATGGAGTTCTTGTCGGCGGTACCGAATCAAGAACAGATTCCAATATTGCCTGTTATTGATGGAGATAAACGATATATATGAAAAAGTACTGGGCACTGTATACTACGT
>CALEMD010000061.1 GCA_937902945.1 uncultured Erysipelotrichaceae bacterium
GTCAGCGGATCCATTCCTTCAATAAGCACTTCGTCTATTTTTCCAATCTGCTTCTGACGATCCTTCATTACTATAGATTGCTGAAGCATCATAATTTCATTCTTTCTTCTGTTCTTTTCTTCTTCCGCTACATCATCATCCAGTTCATAGCTAGGTGTATCCTCTTCCTTTGAATAGGTAAAAGCACCAAGATGATCCCAATGCACCTTGCGGATCATATCCAATGTCTTTTCATGATCTTCTTCTGTTTCACCAGGGAATCCGGCAATCAGCGTAGTTCTGAGAACAGCATTCTCGATCGAATTGCGTATTGCCTTGGTCCTTTCCAGTATCTGTTCTGCTGAACCGCGGCGATGCATAGCCTTCAGCATGCGATCGCTTCCATGCTGTACCGGAATATCAAAATACGGCAGAATATGCTGTGAATTCTTTATCGTATCAATCAGATCATCGGGTATCTCATCAGGATACAGATAGAGAATCCTAATCCAGTGTATTCCTTCTATCTGATCCAATTCTTTCAGAAGTGCACTCAGATGCAGCTGATGATCCCAATCTTCACCATATCTTGAAGAATCCTGGGCAATCAGATTCAATTCCTTGACACCTTCAGATACGAGTTTTTTTGCCTCTTCTACAAGGCTTTCCTGTGAAAATGAATGCAGAGGTCCGCGGATAATCGGTATTGCACAGTAGCTGCAGCGATTGTCACAGCCGTCTGCTATCCTCAGATATGCCATCCATGGCTTCGCCGAGAGCACACGCGGTGCCTTTCCGTAATTATTCACGATTCTCTCGCCAAGCACTTCACTTAAAATGCTGCCGAGATTTCCATATTCACGGATAGCAATAAATCTATCCACTTCTGGTATTTCCTTAGCCAATTCATCTTTATACCGCTGTACAAGGCAGCCCATTACAATCAGCTTCTTCAGATTCTTCTGTTTCAGATCAGCAATCGATAGAATTGTATCAATTGCTTCTTTCTTTGCACTTTCAATAAAACCGCAGGTATTGATAATAATAGCTTCCGCATCTTCAGGGGATGTTACAACCTCCTGATTGCTCAGTTTCAGTATTCCCAAAAGATTTTCCGTATCAACAAGGTTTTTTGCACAGCCAAGAGAGATGATTCCGATTTTCATGAATGACTCCGTTTCTTTACTGTATTGTAGCACATGCATGCGCACTAAAGCGCTTCTCGCACAAAAAAGTACGCTTTTTCAGCGTACTTTCCTAATTAATCAGCAAGTGATCCAAACGGATCCCATGGGTTCAGAACTCTCGGTTTCTGTTTCAGGCACTTTCTCTGTTCGGCGCTCAGGTATTTCTTGTTTACAACAGCCTCATATACATATTTTTCAAACCATGTATCACTGGCCGTGTAGTATCCCTTTATACCGGCTTTCTCTCCCCACGAATTCTCGATTTTCCAGCGATTCGGCTTATTTTTCACAAGATTTACACCGGTCAGAACCATCGCATGATTCATGGCACTGTCCCAGGTATCAAGCATTTCCGACTTGCTCATATCCAACTGCATATCAAATGTGGACGCATAGTCAAAGAGCGAATCATTCCAGATTCCCTGAACTCTATCTGCATCCTTGCTGCAGTCACAGCCAAACCAAACCAGATTTCCATCTTTCATCTGCTTCAATACTGCGCTCTTAAACTCACTCATCGGCAGATTCAGGAAAGAAATCGGATTGCCGTCAACTGCATTGCCTAAATACTTAACTGTATACATTTTATGAAATGGCTTGTCCTTTGTAGGCCCATTGATAATCCCTACATACTCATCAAGATCCACCTTCAGATACTGTTTATAGAACTGCATCGGGGTCACATTATAATATGCATGATACTGCTTCTTTGCATCTCTATATTCAAATGTGAATGA
>CALEMD010000062.1 GCA_937902945.1 uncultured Erysipelotrichaceae bacterium
CGGAATTCAAAGATCCGACTGTACAGGATAAGGGAATCAAGCAGCTGAAGCAGGCAGGAATTGACGCTATCGTAGTGATTGGCGGAGACGGTTCTTACCGCGGTGCTCTGTCTTTGACACAGAAGGGCATCAATTGCATAGGGCTGCCTGGAACCATTGATAACGATATACCCGGAACAGATTTCACAATCGGTTTTGATACAGCTCTGCATACATGTGTGGAGAATGTTGATAAACTGCGCGATACATCCAGTTCCCATCATCGCTGTTCAGTAGTTGAAGTAATGGGAAATCACTGCGGCGATCTTGCGCTTTATACAGCACTTTGCTGCGGAGCAGAAATGGTCATTACTCCGGAAACAGGCTATGATGAGCTGGAAGTGCTTGAAAACTTAAGATATCTTGGCGAGGCAGTAAAGAAGAACCATGCAATTGTCATTGTTACAGAAAAAATCTGTGATGTAGACCAGCTGGCCCGCAAGATTTCACAGAATACAGGTTTCAGCGGAAGAGCAACCGTACTTGGACATATTCAGCGTGGGGGATCACCTACGCCGAAAGATCGCATGCTGGCCAGCCAGATGGGTGAGAAAGCAGTCGATCTATTGATGGAAGGCATCGGCGGTCAGTGCGTCGGCATTATCGACAATCAGATCACATCCATGCCGATTGAAGAAGCTTTGAACAGATCGCGGCGTTCACGTAAATCGCTGTATAGACTGTTTGATCATCTTGTATAAAAACGAAAGGGAACTATATGGATAACACACACATTTTTAAGAAAAAGACCAAAGTCATCTGCACATTGGGACCGGCAAGTGACAACAGAGAAACAATCACAAAGCTAGCAGAAGCAGGCATGAATATCGTCCGTCTGAATTTCAGCCATGGTACGCATGACGAGCATTTGAAAAGAATCAAGCTGGTCAGAGAGGTATCAGAAGAAACAGGAATCAATCTGGCTGTGTGTCTTGATACAAAAGGACCTGAAATCAGATTGGGTACGTTCAAGAACGATGTTGAGAATTATCAGAAGGGTGAGATTGTTGATGTCTGCAAGGCAGATATTGAAGGAACACATGAATGTTTCCATATTGCCTGCCCAGAGCTTTTTGAAGATCTCAAACCTGGCAACTATATATTGATAAATGACGGCAAAATGAGATTGAATGTTCTTGAGAACAACGGCAATATTCTGAAGTGCAGAGTTGAAGTGACCGGACCGATCAGTTCCCGCAAAGGATGCAATTGTCCGGGGGTTAAGCTTTCAATGCCATTTTTATCTGCAAAAGATGAAAGTGATCTCAGATTTGGCTGTCAGAATGACGTTGATTTCATTTCTGCTTCATTTGTACGCAGAGCAGAAGATGTCAATGCTATCCGCAAGATACTCATTGAAGAAGGATGCCCGAAAATTCAGATTATTGCCAAGATAGAGAATCAGGAAGGATTCGACAACCTTGAATCTATTCTCGAAGCTGCAGATGGTGTCATGGTAGCGCGCGGAGACCTCGGCGTTGAAATTGAACCGCAGCTTGTACCTATCTATCAGAAGAGAATCATTAAAATGGCGAACGTATTTGGAAAGCCAGCTATCACTGCAACGCATATGCTTGATTCAATGACTTCCAATCCTCGCTGCACAAGAGCTGAAGCAAGTGATGTTGCCAATGCAGTACTGGATGGATCAGACGGAGTCATGCTTTCTGCAGAAAGTGCTGCCGGAGAATATCCTGTAGAAGCCTGCACAATGATGAGCACCATATGTGAAGCCGCAGAGACGATCATTCCTTACAGAGAGAGACTGGATTATTCCAAGCACTCAAGCAACGACACAATTCAGGATGCCATCGGCATCTCTGTATCAGACGCAACATTGACACTTGACAATGTCGGTGCGGTTGTAGCCTTCACACAGGGAGGAACAACAGCCCGCAGAATTTCAAAATTCCGTCCATGTGTACCAATCCTTGCCATAACATTTACGAAGAGCACCCAGAGAAAACTGGAGAGTTACTGGGGTGTTACACCTATCTTCTCAGATGTCCAGAACAACATGACAAACGATGATGAATTAGCATGCATGTTTGCGAAAGACTACGGCATAAAGCCGGGACGGCTGATCATTCTTACAGCCGGTTATCCTACAGGCGAAGGATCAGCAAATATGATGAAGATAATTGAAGTTAAGTAAAGTTGAGGCAGGGAAACCTGCCTTTTCAATTGGAGGAGAAAATGAAAGAAGAAGCAATGAAACGCATTAAGGCATGGCAGGATGAGATAAAGGCGTATCAGCTTGCACTGACAACCATGTCCTACGATCGTTTGACTGTAGCACCGGAAAACGGGATTGACTATTATTCGGAACAGGCTGCATATCTTTCCGGTGTTCTGTACAGTATTCAGACAGATCCGGATATTGAAAAAACACTGAATGAACTGAAGAGTGAAGAGCTGAATGCAGAACAGAAACGCATGATTGAACTGCATCTGAAGGATTTTGACAGACTGAAGAGAATTCCCAAGGATGATTACGTTGCTTATCAGAAACTATGTCAGGTAAGCGAAAAGAAATGGGAAGAAGCAAAAATCAAAAAGGACTATTCGATCTTTGAACCATATCTGCTGCAGGTCATTGCAGCACAGAAGAAATTCTGTGCCTTGCGTGATGCAACTAAAGAACCATATGATATTCTGCTCGATGATTATGAAGAGGGAATGGACCAGAAAAAGTATGATGCATTCTTTGCGCTGATCAAAGAGAAACTGCTGCCGCTGATTCATGAAATTACTTTGAAGCAGGATGCCCTCAGAACAGACTTTCTAGAAGGCAGCTGGGATATAGAGAAGCAGAAACAGATGATGAAAGTTCTGCAGAAGTATCTGAACTTTGATCCGTCTTGGGGTTATATGGGCATCTCTGCGCATCCGTTTACCAGCTGTTTCAGCCATAATGATGTACGCATAACCAATGCCTATCATGAGAATATGCTGCTGAGTTCTATATTTTCATTGATTCATGAGACTGGACATGCCATTTATGAGCATCAGATACCAGAAGCATATGAAGGAACAGTATTGTGCAATGTATCTATGGGTATTCATGAATCTCAGTCGCGCATGTATGAGAACAATCTTGGCCGGAGGATGTCTTTCTGGAACAGAAACTATGATGAACTTGTTTCTCTGTGGCCGGACAGACTGAAGGATATAGATCAGGAGACTTTTGTTAGAGCGGTAAACAGTGCTAAGCCTTCATTGATACGCACAGAAGCTGATGAACTGACATATCCTGTCCATATACTGATCCGCTATGAAATTGAAAAAGGCATATTTGACGGATCAGTCGACTGCAGGCGATTGGAAGAAACTTGGAATCAGAAGATGAAGGAGTATCTTGGAATCACAGTACCTGACACATCACAGGGAATTCTGCAGGATGTACACTGGTCAGATGGATCATTTGGATATTTCCCTACATACGCACTGGGAAGCGCATATGCTGCGCAGTTTATCAATGCTATGCAGAAGGATATTGATATCGATACTGCATTGGCCTATCAGGATATGGCATCTATACAGAAGTGGCAGAAAGAGAGAATTCATTGCTATGGAGCCTCCATTCCATCTCTGCAGATCATTGAAAATGCAACAGGAGAATCATTTAATCCACAATATTACATCGAATACCTGTATAATAAATACAGAGATTTATATCAGATAAAATAGAAAGGTATTGAATCATATGAGCATACAGATTGAGTATTTTGGGCATTCCTGTTTTCGCGTATCAAAGAATGGCTACCGGGTTCTGTTTGATCCGTACGCTGACAGCAGTGTTCCCGGCATGCAGCTGCCGGATCATTTAGAAGCAGAGGAAGTTCTCTGCTCTCATGCACATGAAGACCATAATGCAGTTGAGAAAGTCCAGATTATCCGCAGTGCTTCATCCAGTCCCTTTGCAGTTGCTGAAATGACAGTTGAGCATGATGATGCAAATGGCCGAAAAAGAGGTTTGAATAGGATCAGAATTCTAAGCAGTGATGGCTGCCGAATTGCACATTTTGGAGATCTTGGAAGAATTCTGAATGTGACAGAAATTCAGAATCTTATGAATCTTGACTGCATTATGATACCCTGCGGCGGATACTTTACAATAGATGCTGATCAGGTAAGATCAATTGTTGAAAGAATCCAGCCAAAGCTGACGATTCTCATGCACTATAGAACAAGCACCAGCGGTTATTCGCTGATTGAGTCTATTGACGAGATTCAGAAGAAGATTCCTTCATTGAAGCAGCTCGATGAGACATCTGTTGAGATAGATGGTGAAACAGCAGGTATTATTGCCTTGAAGCCTATTCAATAACAAATCCATGCAAAGCAAAGAAAGAAGGACATTTGTTCTTCTTTCTTTAGCAGATTAAAAGCATATGTGCTAAATTGAAAAATAATAAAAAAGCCGCATTTAATGCGAAATATATGATAATTAAACAGTTAAAATTTGACAAAAACACAAAAATGTATAAAAAAAATAGCACTCAGCTATTGACAGTGCTTATTGTATGGCTATACTGAAAGTAGAAGTTGAAAGAGACTTCATAAAAAGAAAAGAAAGAGGTGTTTGTTATGAGGTATGTACCAGTTAGAAGGAATTTTGAGGATCTGCTTGATGATGTATTCAATGCACCGATGTTCGATGCTCCAGCTGCAGGAAATCTGATGAAGACAGACATCCGTGAAAAAGACGGTAAATACATGCTGGATATTGAGCTTCCAGGATTCAAGAAGGAAGACATCAAAGTTGCATTGAAGGATGGCAATCTGACAATCAGCGCAAGTCATCATGAGACACAGGAAGAGAAAGATGCGAAAGGCAATGTTGTGCGTCAGGAACGCTACAGCGGCTCATGCAGCAGAAGCTTCTATGTGGGCGACAGCATGAAGGAATCCGACATCAAAGCAAATTATGCGAATGGTGAACTGAAACTTGAAATGCCAAATCCAGAGAAGAAGGTTCAGGAAGAGGAAAAGTATATTGCAATTGAGTAGTATGCAAAAAAGAGAAGCGATGAACTTCTCTTTTTTATGTGCTTAATGTTCAGCCTGTTTGTTAACAGTGCGATGTTCAGTCTGTTTGCTTGCGATGGAGGCCATGGCATCTTTCTGATTCAGAATAACAGGAATTACAATTGGATTTCTGTTTGTCTTCTGGAAGAGGAATGGCTCAAGGGAAGAGCGTATGCAATTTTTCAGTTCTCCGAAAGTTGTACGCTGCTGCATCTTTTTCTTCAGAGCATCATACACAAGCAATTCTGCTTCTTTCAGCAGAGTCTGAGATTCCTTGATGAAGACAAATCCTCTTGAGACAATTGTCGGTCTGCAGAGAATCTTATTGTAGCGGGAGTCAATTGTAACAATGACAGCAACAAGACCATTATCAGCAAGTATCTGACGATCTTTAATAACCGAAGTGCTGAGACCGGAAGCATCATTGCCATCGACATAAATAGCGTCAGTCTGCACACGTTCATTGGCAATGAAGCATGTCTCATTGCGAAGGACAACAATATCTCCATTTGAACAGATGAAGCAGTTTTCTTTTGGAACACCTGTTTCCTGGGCGGTTGCAGAATGCTGTACGAGCATTTTATATTCGCCGTGGATTGGCATGAAGTATTTCGGTTTGATCAGCTGCAGCATCAGTTTCTGTTCTTCCTGCGGTGCATGACCGGTTGTATGGAAGGAAGTTAGAGGAGAATTGACAACAACGTTTGCGCCGACTCTAGTCAGCTGGTTGACAATTGCAGAGACGGAAGTGCCATTGCCTGGAATTGGATTGGATGAAAACAGAACCGTATCACCAGGAAGTATCTTTATGTATTTGTGTGTTCCATTGGCAATTCTTGAAAGAGCCGCCATTGGTTCACCCTGACTTCCTGTGCAGACAATGCATATTCTGTTAGCCGGCAATGTATTCAGTTCGTTGCCGGAAATAAAGCTGCTTTCAGGAATCTTGATGACTCCCATCTGCTTTCCGATTTCCATGACATTTTCCATGGAACGGCCGAAGACAGCAACCTTGCGCTTGCATGCTACAGCAGCCTCAAGAATCTGGTTCAGTCGAAGTACGTTTGAAGCAAAAGTGCTTACCAGCAGACGTCCTGGTGTCTTGCGCATCTGTTCATTAATTGCCTGCGCAACTTTCTTTTCGGAAATGGAGAAACCAGGAACACCGGAGTTGGTGGAATCGCTCATCAGCAGAGTGACACCGATCTGTCCGATATATGCCATTTTCTGATAGTCAGAATTATTGCCGATAGGGGTAAGATCGAACTTGAAATCGCCAGTATGAACAATGCGCCCGTTCGGAGTATTGATAAGAACTCCCAGTGAATCCGGAATAGAGTGAACGGTATTGAAAAAGCCGACTGAAAAATGCTTTGTCTGAATGCGGCTGTCTTCTGTGATCTCTACAATTTTGCAGGATCTGCTCAGATGATGCTCTTCTAGTTTCTTAGCAATCAGAGCTTTTGCAAAACGAGGAGCATAGACCTGTTTCAGGTGTACTGCCCGAAGCAGGAAAGGAATGCCGCCGATATGGTCTTCATGGCCGTGAGTAATAACTAGGGCCTTTATTTTTGCCTGATTCTTTACCAGATAGGAATAATCCGGAATGACATAGTCTACACCGAGAAGCTCATCCTCTGGGAAAAGTATGCCTGAATCAATGATGACAATTTCATCATCATGCTCATAGCAGTACATGTTTTTTCCGATTTCTCCCAGTCCGCCGAGGGCATAGACAAGAGTATCGCTTTTTCGATTGATGCTGTTGGCATTATAGTCAGGTTCTGGAATCTGAACATGCTGCACAGAACGCTTCGGTTTTCTGCCGGGTTTCTTTTCACTCATAAAAATATTATCCTCATTTCTTTAATGATTTTAGTAGGCTTCTTTCAAAAATATTATAGCACAATCATCAGATGCTATATAACAATTGCACCAGGAACTTTTGCAAAAGGATCCTTGCTGTTTATATAGTCATAGAACAGAATGCCCTTAAAGTGATCAATTTCATGCTGCAGTACAATGGCAAAATATCCTCTTGCTCGGATAGTCACATTTTTGTCAGTCAGAAGGTCATATGCCTGTATCTTCACGCGGGCACTGCGCACAACAAATCCTTCATGTTCATCAATGACAGAAAGACAGCCTTCGCCGTTCTCTAGATAGGATTTCTGGACAGAGGATGAAATAATGCGGGGATTGGCAAGCATATATTCGTAATGAAGATCATTGCCATCGTTATCTATATCGTTGACTACTACGGCAGTAAGCTGCTTAGGAATGCCAACCTGTATAGCACTGATGCCAACCGCTGCTCTTAGATTTTCTTTTTCTGCTTTTTCAGGATCAGTAGAATCTTTCACATATTGAAAGAGGTCTCTCAGCAGCTGTGCATCTTCATTGCACAGCGGAAGAGAAACAGGAAGAGACTTTTGTCTGATAAGCGGATTATCATCTTTAATAATCGTGTTCTGATTGATTGTCATATAAACTCCGACGTTTATTTTATCAAAATGACAGCAGATGTCAAAGAAGATACTCGAAATTATTGATGACACTCATTAATACATGTGATATAAATAACATGTGTTAAATACTGGGGAGGACAAAATGAAGAGAATATACGCGTTATTTATGGCTTCAATACTGACTGTGTCTCTAGCAGGATGCAGTACTGGCAGCAAGACTGTATCTGGAACATTCAGCGGTACAGCAAAAGGAATGGGTGATGTTACAGTCACTATCACGCTGAAAGATGATGTTATTACAGATGTTCAGGCTGTAGGTGAAAATGAAACAGATGGCATCGGATCAGCAGCAATTGAAAAACTGCCGCCGGAAATGGTTTCTGGAAACACAATCAATGTTGATACAGTTACAGGAGCTACAATTACATCTGAAGCAATTATCAGTGCAGCTTCTGCAGCATTAGAAGCAGCAGGCAAGGATCCAAAGGATTATCAGACAAAAGCATCTGCTTCAGCTGCAGAAGATACCGAAGAGACGGCTGATATCGTCATTGTCGGAGCAGGCGGAGCTGGAATGACTGCGGCAATAACAGCAGTCAATGCAGGCAGCAGTGTTATTGTGGTTGAAAGTCAGGCCATGGTAGGAGGCAATTCTGCACGTTCTACAGGCGGATTGAATGCTGCGGGAACAGAAGCACAGCAGCAGAACACATTTGATGAGGCGGCTGGAGTAGAAAAGACACTTGCCTCAGCTGCAGACAAGTATGCAGACAATGAGACAATCACTGCACTTGCGGCAAAAGTAAAAGATCAATGGGATGCATACCAGAGCAATCCATCCGGTTACTTTGATTCTGTAGAACTGATGGAACTTGATACGATGATCGGCGGCAAGGGCATCAATAATCCTGAGCTTGTACAGACACTCTGTGCCAATTCAAGCGATGCAATTGACTGGCTCGCTTCCATCAATGCAAATCTGACAAGTGTATCGAGTTTTGGCGGAGCATCCGTCAAGCGCATTCATCGTCCTGTCAATGCTGAGGGAAAAACAGTAGCAGTAGGATCCTATCTGATTCCGATTCTTGAGAAGACATTGAGTGATGCAGGCGTTCAGGTTATGCTCAATACAACTGCAGATTCAATTCTTGTTGACGATAAAGGAAACGCAGTTGGCATTACTGCAAAGGGAGCAGACGGACAGACTGTTACAATTCACGCATCTGCAGTCATACTTGCGACAGGTGGTTTTGGCGCAAATCTGGATATGGTCGCAGAATTGAAACCTGAACTGAAAGGATTCATGACAACGAATGCCCCAGGAGCTCAAGGTCAGGGAATTGTTATGGCTGAAGCAGTCGGTGCAGGTGTTGTAGATATGGATCAGATTCAGATCCATCCAACAGTGCAGTTTGATTCAGCAGCATTGATAACAGAAGGTCTGCGCGGAGATGGCGCAATTCTAGTCAATGCGGAAGGTAAGCGTTTCATCGATGAAGTTGGAACACGTGATGTTGTTTCGGCTGCTGAAATTGCTCAGACAGGAAGCTATTCATGGCTGATCATTGATCAGAAGATGGTAGATGCTTCCAGCGTTATTCAGGGATATATCAGCAAAGGATATACCATCAGCGGAGAAACAGCAGAAGAACTCGCTGCAGCAATCAACGTTGACAGTGCATCACTTGCAGAAACACTGAAGACATGGAATGCAGCAGTTGCAGCTGAAAGCGATCCAGAATTCAACCGTACTTCATTTGCTGAACCTCTTGATACAGCACCATATTATGCAATCAAGGTTACAGCAGGAGTGCACCACACAATGGGCGGCTTGACAATCAGCCCAAATACAGAAGTATTGAACACCGAAGGAAATGTCATTCCAGGATTGTATGCTGCTGGAGAAATTACAGGCGGCGTGCATGGCGCAAACCGTCTTGGCGGCAATGCAGTAACAGACTTTGTTGTGTTTGGCAGAATCGCTGGCACGAATGCAAGCGCATATGTTAAATAAAAACTGAATTCGATCCTATAATCATCGAAACTCTGCTGTATGCATATGCAGCAGAGTTTTTATTTGCACTGACTGAATATGAAATTCATAGGAAAACAGCAAGGAAAGCAAAATGGTGATCCAAAACCATGAATCTTCAGCTGCGAAGTTGTGCTAAAATAATTTCACATGACAGCGAGTGCACAGGAAGAGACCGTAAGACGCGAAAAGAAACAGACACTTTCCATGCGTATGCCGAAAGGCTACGACCGATGGATTTATTTTTCAATGCTGTTTCTGATCGGTTTCGGAATACTGATGATAGCCAGTGCTTCTATGGGACTTGAGGTAGGGGACAGCGGCTATCTATTGAAAACTGTTGTGAAGCAGATTATCTTTGGTATTGCCGGCTATATTGCAGTTCTGGTTTTAGCAGGAAGATTCCGACTGGAATGGCTGCGTTCAATGAACTTTCTGTTTGTGATAGGAATTACAGGTTTTGCGCTGGTATTCACTCTGGCATTTTCTTCAGCCGGCGGAGCTCAGGCGTGGATCCGTCTGCCGATTCCAGGTATTGAAGTATCTATTCAGCCATCTGAATTTGCTAAGATCATGGCAATATTGATTGTGGCTGCTTACCTGGGTGATGTAAAAGTGCAGTTTAAGACCACTTGGCTTCTTGTCAGAAGACCCGTCTATATTCTGCTTGCCTATGTTTTTATCATTCTTGTTCTTGAATCAGACTTTGGGTCTGCGGCTGTACTGGCAGCAATTTCCTATATATGCTTCCTAATCCCTTCAAATAAACAGCTCAGGCATATGCAAAGAGGTATGGTAATCGGCCTTGCAGTCATTCTGGGATTGGCTGTATTCATGCTTACCCCATATGGAGAAGCAATCATCGGCATGCTGCCTCTGCAGGAATACCAGATCAACCGCATCTATTCTTCTATCAATCCTTTCAGTGATCAGTACGGTTCTGGCTATCAGCTGATCAACGGCCTTGTATCCTTTGCCAGCGGCGGATGGTTTGGTGTTGGCTTTGGCAACAGTGTTAGAAAGTATACGAATTTTCCTGCCGCAAACACAGATTTTATCCTTGCTATTATTGTCGAGGAACTTGGGTTTATTGGTTTTCTGATGATACTTGTGCCATACTGCATTATCATTTTCCGACTGATGAATTATGCATTGAAGATCAGAAACGAAAAAGCAAAGATCATTCTAATCGGAGTTGCTATGTATTTTCTGCTTCATTTCATATTGAATGTCGGCGGCGTAACCGGACTGATTCCGCTGACGGGTGTTCCACTGCTGATGATATCTGCCGGAGGAAGCTCCACACTTGCGGCTATGAGTGCGCTAGGCATTGCCCAGGCGATTATATCCAGATATAAAAGAGGACTGATAGAATGAGAATCATTGCTGGAGAATTTGCATCGCGAAAGCTCTTGACCCGCGAGGGGATGGAAACAAGACCGACGCTGGACAAGGTTAAGGAAGCTGTATTTTCAAGTCTTGGCACATATTTTGATGGGGGCACAGTGCTGGATCTGTATGCAGGAAGTGGGGCTATCGGTCTAGAAGCACTGAGCAGAGGAATGCGGAAGGCAATATTTGTTGATTCCTCACGCGATGCAATTCGAGTCATCAAGGAAAATGTCAATGCATTGAAAGTCAATGATCGCTGCCGCATACTGAATATGAAAGCACAAGCAGCTCTTGAAATACTGCAGGAAGAGGATATTACAGCGGATTTGATTTATCTTGATCCGCCATATGCAAAGCAGCGTATGAATGATATTCTGGCATTTTTAGACAGCAGTGATATTATAAAGCATGGTTCTTTGATCCTATTGGAATCGAGCAAAGATGATTCCTTTGAAGCTGATCTGAACAGAATATATAAATATAAGGAAAAGGTGTACGGGATCACTAGGATCACGTACTGTACAGTAAGGTGAAGAATATGAAGGCATGCTATCCTGGAACATTTGATCCAATTACCTATGGACATCTTGATATTATTGAACGGGCAAGCAGAATGTTCGATGAAGTGGCGGTACTGATCATGGTGAATCCCCGCAAGCAATGTCTATTTACAGAAGAAGAAAGAGTGCAGATGATCTATCAAGGTCTGCAGGAAATGAATTGCGGAAAGAACATCACTGTTCTTGTCGGCAATGGACTGACAGTTGATTACGCAAAGAAAATCAATGCTGGAGTTATCATCCGTGGCATCAGAGCGGTCTCTGACTATGAATATGAACTGCAGCAGGCAACTGCCAATATGCTGCTTGACGAGGATATCGAAACACTATTCTTTGTTGCAAGGCCTCAGTATTCCTTCCTCAGTTCCTCAGTAGTGAAGGAAATAGCGCTCAATGGAGGAGACATTTCCAAGCTTCTGCCGAAGGGAATAAAGGAATCGGTAGAGGCAAAAATGAAACAGCAATGAGAGGGTTCGAAAGACCCTTTTTATTTTGCGAAAAATGTTAGCATTCAAATATTGACAGTGCTAAACAGCAGGGTTATACTGTTAGCAGGCATCGAGGAAGAGTGCTAAAAGGAGGCTGAGGAATGCTGACACCAAGAAGAATTGAAATATTCAAAGCTATCGTGGATGAATACATCCGTACAGCCGAACCTGTAGGATCAAAAACACTGCAGCAGAAGTACCATATGCCATATTCCAGTGCCACAATCCGCAATGATATGCAGCAGCTTGAAGAAATGGGCTATCTTGAAAAAACCCACACATCAAGCGGCAGAGTAGTCAGCACGGCCGGTTACAAGTTTTACTGCGAGAATCTTTTAGAAGATTCGCAGATTGATCAGAAGATGGCTGTTGCAATCCGCAGCGCTTTCGACATCAGCAACTTGAATATGGATGATGCTGTTCGCCAGAGCTGTAAAATACTTTCAGAAATGACAAATATGACAACTGGCGCAATCGGCCCAGATTCACAGAGCCAATTGATGGAGCATATCAAACTGTTCCCAGTGGATGAAAGAAACGCAGTATGTGTCTTCATTACCAATACCGGTCATACAGAAACTAAGAATTTCCATTTTGAACAGAATGTATCTGTAAAGGATATTCAAAACTGTACAGATATACTGAACGACAAATTGAAGAATGTTGCAATTCTGAATCTTGTCGATAAGATGAAGGAAATCAAACCGGAGCTGAGCAGTGTTGTGAAGCAGCATGAAATGCTGTTCGCTGCATTTGTAAAAGCGTTTGTCAAATTTGCCAATGAGAACGTATACTTCTCCGGCAAAGACAAGATGCTGTACCAGCCTGAATTCTCGGATATAGACAAGCTTAAAAAGCTGATGGGTCTATTAGAAGATGCAAGCGTATGGCGCAAGCTTGACAGAAATGAAAATGCTGTAGCTCTAAAGACAGCAAAAGGCGCTGAACTGACATGGATCAATGATGTGGCAGTCATACGCAGTACATTCCATGTCAATAAGAATGAGACCGGACAGCTGATGGTTGTCGGTCCAAGCAGAATGAATTATGAACAGGTCGTAACGATGATTGAATATGCTGCCGGCCTGATAGAGAAACTTTACCAGAATAAAGGAGGAGGCAGTCAGAATGAATGAAGAAAAGCAGGATTGCTCAGTAAACGATACAAGTCAGAAAGTACAGGAAAGCGATACAGAGAAGAAATCTGACGCTGCAAAGACTGAAGAAGCAAAGCCTTCTCAGGAAAAAGCACAGGAAACACATCATGAAGAAAAGAAGCATGATAAGCATCATCGCGAATCTGAGATAGAAGATCTGAGAAATCAGATACAGGATCTGCAGGGCAATGTAGAGTCATTGAAGAATGAATATGCAAGAGCATATGCAGATACGCAGAACATGCGCAAGAGACTGACAGCCGATTTTGATCAGCAGAAGAAATATCGAATACAGGACTTTGCATTGGATATACTGCCGGTACTGGACAACTGCGAAAGAGCACTGAATCAGAAAACAGAAGATGAAGCTTATCGTAAGGGAGTTCAGATGATCTATGATCAGCTGACAGCCGCATTGAAGAAAGAAGGCGTCATTGAAATAGACGCATTGAATCAGCCGTTTGATCCCAACCTGCATCAGGCTCTGATGACAGAGAAAAAAGAAGGCATACAGGCGGGAATGGTAACAGAAGTACTTCAGAAAGGATACAAACTGAAAGACCGGCTGCTTAGAGCAGCAATGGTTAAGGTCAGCGAATAAAACAGGAGGATAAATATATGAGTAAGATTATTGGAATAGATTTAGGTACTACAAACAGCTGCGTAGCAGTTATGGAAGGAAAAGATCCAAAGGTTATTGCCAATCCGGAAGGAAATCGCACGACACCATCCGTTGTTGCATTCAAGAACGGCGAAACGATTGTCGGCGATGCAGCTAAGCGTCAGCTGATTACCAACCCTAATACTGTATATTCCATCAAGAGAAAGATGGGGACAGATGAGAAGGTAACATTGGAAGGAAAGCAGTATACACCGCAGGAAATCTCTGCCATGATTCTGACCTACATGAAGGATTACGCAGAACAGTATCTTGGTGAAAAGGTTGAAAAGGCAGTTATTACGGTTCCTGCTTACTTCAACGATGCACAGCGTCAGGCTACAAAAGATGCCGGCAAAATTGCAGGCATGGATGTAGTCCGCATTATCAATGAACCGACAGCATCTGCATTGGCTTTCGGAATTGACAAGATTGACAAGAAAGAAGAAAAGGTTCTTGTATATGACCTTGGCGGCGGCACATTCGATGTCTCTATTCTGGATATTGCCGATGGCACATTTGAAGTTCTTGCTACTGCCGGTGATACGCACTTAGGCGGCGATGACTTCGATAACGCAATCATTGACTGGCTTGCAAATGGCTTCAAGAGAGACCACAACATTGATCTGAAAAAAGACAAGATGGCTATGCAGAGACTTAAGGAAGCTTCTGAGAAGGCTAAGAAAGATCTGTCAGGAGTGGTTCAGACGCAGATTTCTCTGCCGTTCATCAGTGCTGGATCTGAAGGACCTCTGCACTTGGAAGCAACTCTGACAAGAGCGCAGTTTGATGAAATGACAAAGGGACTTGTTGAACGTACACTGACACCTGTCCGTCAGGCAATGAAAGATGCAAAGCTTTCTTCTTCTGACTTGGATCAGGTATTGCTGGTAGGCGGTTCTACACGTATTCCAGCTGTTCAGGAAGCAATCAAAAAGGAACTTGGCAAAGAACCGAACAAGAGCGTAAATCCAGATGAATGTGTTGCTATCGGTGCAGCTATTCAGGGTGCCGTCATCAACGGCGATCAAAAAGATGTTCTGCTGCTTGATGTCACACCGCTGTCATTGGGTATTGAAACAATGGGAAGCGTCATGACTGTGCTGATCCCAAGAAATACAACG
>CALEMD010000063.1 GCA_937902945.1 uncultured Erysipelotrichaceae bacterium
GGATCAGGTGGCTCTATATCTCCGTCGTTTGCAACGTTTATAAGCAGTTAACGCATTGCTCATTGAACTGTCATCTAGAAACTGTACAAGTACTTCTTCGTAAAACTCTCTATCATTTAAAAATCTTCTGATGCCAGCATCCGCATCAATCCCGGCATTATGCAGTATCATCTTATCCATGCTCTATCTCCCACTTTAAAAAGTGCTTCATTACTTAATATATATATTAGTACATTTTCTAACTTTAAAACAGCCGCAACCAGTGAATGAACTCCAAATACACTTGAAAAAACCTCACACATGCAGCCTGTCTCTGATCAAAATGATGAAATTAGAATGGTCAAAAGCAGGTCAGTATAGGCCTAAAGAACAGGAAAATACCGTTGTTTTCATGCATTTTCAGCTTTTTTTTGCAAAAATGCTTGTCTTTTCACATTGTAAATGCTAAATTAAGTCTGTATTCAAGTACTACCTAGATTTCATGCAGAAATCGAAGTTCTGATTGAAGCATGAATTTTTATTAGGAAAGAGAATACAAGAAAAAGGAGAAACATATTACAATGGCAACAGGCAAGGTTAAGTGGTTCAACGCAGAGAAAGGTTATGGATTTATCACAGCTGATGACGGCACAGATATTTTCGTTCATTACTCTGCAATCAAGGCAGATGGCTTCAAGTCACTGGATGAAGGCGTAGCAGTAAGCTTCGACGTCACACAGAGCGACCGTGGCCCTCAGGCTACAAACGTCGTTAAGCTCTAATCAATTAGAATAAGACGATAAGAAGAGAAGGATCAATCCTTCTCTTTTTTATGTCTGCAGAACCATGCATACATGATTCCTTAGTCATAGAAAAAGATGACACTTGCGCATCATCTTTCAATAAGGGTCAATCAGTGAGGCTGATACATGTCATAGACACGGGATACAGAATCATGATTTTCAATTGCTTCAATTGTCTTAGCAATCATATCGGCAATGCATAGAACTGTGATTTTTGAAGACTGTGCTGCTTTCTCTGGAGGCAGCGGAATAGTATCAGAAATCACCATTTCTTTAATAACTGAATGTTCAATGGTATTGATCGCATCATGTGAGAATACTCCATGCGTTACTGCAGCATAGATTTCCTTAGCTCCATGATCCTGCAGAATCTGACATCCTGCACACAGTGATCCGGCAGTATCGCAGATATCGTCCACAACAATGCAGATCTTTTTTTCAACATCTCCGACAACGTTCTGTGCTTCTACCATATTCGGCTTAGGTCTGCGCTTGTCAATAATGGCAAGAGGTGCATCCAGTATTTCTGCCAGTTTTCTTGCACGTGTAGCTCCGCCGTGGTCCGGTGATACTACACATACTTCATCTGTAGGAAAATTCTTTTTCTTAAAGTAATATCCAATCATTGGGACTGCTGTCAGATCATCAATAGGAATATTGAAGAATCCCTGAATCTGCGTTGCATGCAGATCTACAGTGATGACTCGATCAGCTCCTGCTGTTGAAAGCAGATCTGCAACCAATTTAGCTGTAATCGGCTGATGTGCTTTCGCCTTGCGGTCCTGTCTTGCATATCCATAGTACGGCATGACAACATTGATTTCGCCAGCACTTGCACGTTTGCATGCATCAATGCAGACTAGCACTTCCATCAGACTTTCTGTAACCGGTGTGCATGTGGATTGGATAATATATACCGATCTTCCACGTACCGTTTCCTGCGGTTCAACAAGAATTTCTCCGTCTGCAAAGTGATGAACTTCCACCTTTCCTAGAGGGATACCTAAATCTTTAACAATGGACTTAGCGAGCTCGATGCTTGATGTAAGTGCAAATACGACAGTTTCTTTAATCATGATTTCCCCTTCTCTGTTATTTTTTCCTGCGATTGCGATCCAGATATTCCTTACCGTATCCCGGCTTGTTTATCTGACGTACACGGCCAATTGCCATATCTCCATCCGGCACATCTCCGGTTGCTGTGGAACCTGCCGCAACCACGCTGTTTTCACCCACTGTCAGCGGTGCAATCAGATTGCAGTTGGAGCCAATAAATGCTCCATCCTTTACCGTTGTATGAAACTTATGACCGCCGTCATAATTGACAGTGATGACTCCGCATCCAATATTGACTTTTGAACCTATATCGCTGTCGCCGAGATACGTAAGATGAGCACAGCGGCTGTCTGTTCCAAACTTTACATTCTTGAATTCCACAAAATTGCCGATTCGATTCTTATCTTCTATTACACTGTTCATGCGGAAATGCGCATAAGGACCGATCTGGCAGTCATTCTTAACTTCACTGTCAGTAATCTCAGAAGCATTAATAACTGTATTGCTGCCTATCTTTGCATTGACCATCAATGACTGCGGATATACAGTCACATGATTTCCAATTTCAGTCTTTCCATAAATATATACATTCGGATATAGAATAACATCGCTGCCAAATGTTACATCCGGTCCAATATATGTGCTGTCAGGGTTGATCATTGTTACACCCTTCTGCATCCATTCAGTATTAATGCGATTCTGCAGATAGCGGTTTGCGGCCGCAAGCTGAACACAGTCATTGATTCCCTGTGCTTCTTCAGGATCACAAGCAGATATTGCCTTAACGATCTTTCCCTGTGCTTTCAGTATTTCTACAAGGTCTGTAATGTAATACTCATGCTGCGCATTATCATTCTTGAGTTCTTTCAGTCCTGCAAACAGTTCTTGATTTCTGAATGCATAGATACCTGTATTGATATCATGAATCATCTTTTCATCTTCTGTGCAGTCTTTATACTCAACGATCTTTTCAATGGTGCCGTCACACGCTCTGACGACTCTGCCATACATATCTGCATCATCATAGTGTGCTGTCAGCACAGCCATATCGCACTTACCCAGTGCATCATACAGCATTGCATATGTTTCTGGGCGCACACACGGGCAGTCTCCATTCACTACCAGCGTCAAACCATCATCATTCTGAAGGGATGCCGCCATCATAACTGCATGACCGGATCCAAGCTGCGGTTCCTGCAGTGCAAATTCACATTGTCCTTCCATGGCCAATTCAACCATTTCATGACCATATCCAACAACTGTTACAATTTTCTCTGCTCCAGCTGCTTTCAGATTATCAACGATATGAGCAACCATCGGCTTCTGGCATACCATGTGCAGTACCTTCGGTGTATCCGAATGCATGCGTGTGCCTTTACCTGCCGCTAGAACGATCGCGTTCTTCATGTCCGTCGCCTCCATTACGTGTCTATTATACAGGAAAAGCGCCTTAGCGGCGCTGTGAAATGAAAGGGATTTCCCTTCTGTCGGTTTCCGGTATTTCTTATGCCTTTTCAGCCATTAATGACTCAGAATATCCGTTATTCTTACAAAATACTTATGATCTCGCATATACTCTGCTGTTCTTTTCAGCAGAGCCTTGTCTTTGCTTAAGCCAAAGACTGTAGACCCGCTTCCTGACATCAGCACTCCGTCAAACCCGAATTCCAGGAGTTTATCCTTAACATTCTTAATCTCCGGAACCAATTTCAAGCTGCTTTCTTCAAGAGAATTGCCCAGATTCTCTATTACCCCAGGATAATCATCTTTCTTCAGAGCTTCGCGCATCGCATTGCAGTCGGGATGCACGAGGTGATCATAGTCAAGCATAGAGAATGCCGTCTTTGTGGCAACCCCTTTTCTCGGCTTTACCAGAAGCACATGAAATGAAGGTCTGCATTGAAATGATTCAATCTGTTCACCGATACCGCCAACCAATGCCGGTCTGTTGATGCAGCAGAATGGCACATCTGCCCCTACTTCTCTAGCAATATCAAGCATCGTGGGCGTATCCATATGAAGATGCATCATGCGATTCATGATCCGAATTGCGGCCGCCGCATCTGCACTTCCTCCTGCAAGCCCCGCCTGGGTCGGAATGTGCTTTGTCAGTGTGCATGAAAATTCCTGTGTAAAGCCATATCTCTGCTGAACGCATTGAATTGCTTTAATAACAGTATTCTTATCATTGATTGGCAGATAATACCTGTTTATTGACATTTCTGTCTTCGCTGAAGGAACCATTTCCAGAACATCATAGAAATCCAACGGAACCATGATCATCTTCAGTTCGTGATAGCCATCCTCTCTTCTGCCTACCACATCCAGGCAGAGATTGATTTTAGCATATGCTCTATCTTTCATCTTTTCTTAGTTCTGCAGGCATCCAATCTGCAGAATTCCTCCAGAGAACACTGCTGTGCTCTGCTTGATTCATCTATTTCCGCTTCCTGCAGGATAGTTCTAGCCAGTTCTGCATCACCTAGGTATTCCTTTAGGTTATTGTAAATTGTTTTGCGGCGCTGCTTAAAGCATCCTTTGATCAGACTGAAGAACGCATCTCTGTCTTCAACCGGTATAGGATTTTCTTTCCTTCTGAATTGAATGACTGTGCTGTCGACTTTCGGTGCCGGCATAAAGCATGACGCTTTCACCTGCATGATCCTAGCGCAAGTATATAGATATCCTCCCTCAACACTGATTGCCCCATAGTTTTCTGAACCTGGTCCAGCCAGAAAGCGGTCTGCGACTTCTTTCTGCACCATGACTGTGATCGTCTGAATCTCTTCACTGCTCTCAAACAATCTGAACAGAACCGGCGAAGTGATGCAGTAAGGAAGATTGGAACAGACACTGACTGTTCCGTACTTCTGTTTCAGTTCCTGAATCTTTTCTTCCAGATCGCATTCAAGAAAATCCTGATGTATGATTTCAACATTGTCATAGTCATGCAGAGTCTTTGCAAGTACTTGCATCATGGCAGAATCAATTTCATATGCTGTTACATGCTGCGACAGCAGTGCCAGCTGCTGCGTCAATGCGCCAAGTCCAGGTCCTATTTCTATGACCGCTCCTCCTGCATCTGCACATCCTGCTGTTTTCTTTACAACGGATGCATCCACAAGAAAATTCTGTCCGAATGATTTCTTTGCATGGGCTTGGAATTCATCCAGAATAGCTCGTGTCTGTGATACTGATGCAATTGGCTTATCCATTTTCCAATGCCTTTCTAAGTTCTTCTGCATTGATGCCTAAGCAGTTCAGCCTTTTTCTAAGTGTCTTAGCATTGGCGGTTCCTGCATGGTATATACGAGATGCCTTAATACGCAGCGCACTGCTGTTAGGCTGTCCCATCAGTCCCAATTCAAAGAACTGAGCTGCACTGATTGTCTCTGCGGGTCTTTCCTGAATGGCAATCAGATTGCCAAGTGACTGTTTCAGCGCTTCAATTCCAGCATGCTCAACACCAACCTTTTTATCAGTCTTTGCGTCTTTCTTATCGATGAAAGCATTCAGACAGCCAGGCACCGCCTGATTTACAGCATTGCGAATCTGATTCCCCGGGGCATCAGGATCTGTAAACACAATAATGCCGCGGACTTCTTTCATGCGGGCTATCAGCTTCAGAGTGTATTCATTCAGACATGTACCATGCGTTTCAATGGTGTCACAGTCAAAAAACTGCTTGAGTCTGGCTGTATCATTCTTTCCTTCTACCACAATCACTTCCTGTATATACGGTTTATCCATTGCGCACACCCGTAAGCAGATAAGCATAATTATCTATGATTGCCGAAGCCAGCACATCTGCGTCTTCGCCGCGCACTGCCGCCAGTTCTTTTTCAATATAGGGAATATTGGCCGGTTCATTCCTTGTCCCTCTTACCGGAACAGGCGCCATATATGGACAGTCAGTCTCTGTCAGAAGATACTCCTGCTTAATTGCAGCGGCCGATTCTTTTGCCCGCTTAGAGTTCTTGAATGTAAGAGCTCCGCCGAATGCCAATAGATATCCAAGCTTTGTAAACTCCAGTGCCATCTCAGGACTTCCAGAATAGCAATGCATAACGCCGCGGCATCTATGTTCTTTCATGATGTCATATGTATCCTGTATGGCATCGCGTGAATGCACCAATATCGGCTTATTCACTTCTTTTGCTATTTCAATCTGTCTGATAAAAAGATCTATCTGTTTATCTCTGTTGTCTTTGCGCCAATAAAAATCAAGTCCGATTTCTCCAATGGCGGCTATTCTCTCATCATGAGCAATTCTGACAAATTCATCCCAGACCTTCTCATCTGCCAAATCTGCATCTTCCGGATGTATGCCATAAGCCAGCGCATATCTTTCGGGATTCTTCCCGCAGAACTCCATACCTCTGTATGCTTCAGATGCCGAGGTTGTCACAAGCAGTATCTTTTCAACACCGGCATCTGCAGCCCGCTGTTCAACTTCTGATAGATCTGCTTGAAATTCTTCTGACAGTATATGTGCGTGCGAATCTACATATGTCTTTTTTTTGTCCATACTTCTGTCTCCGTTATTCTATCGTGAAATGAACTGTGCAGATTCTGTGTTGCCATATACAGCATTGAGAATGCCGCAAGAATACTGTATAAGAAGAAAATGCAGACATTCTTAATCAGAGATCTGACAAGTGATCTTGTCAAAGAAAGATCCAAATCGTTTGCTGTCCGCACCTCTAAAAACATCAGTCTCTTTCCAAACGTCTGCGCAAACACAGCATCGCAGAAAGTTTCATATGCAACTGCAACTATGAACATCCATCCGGCAGACTGCATCCATCCGCCCATCACAGCATTGCCCAGATTAAAAGGCAGCACCATCTGCAGAAACAGAGAAACAATCCAGCAGCAGGTCAAATCAATCAGTTCCGCCAAACCTCTTCGTATGATCAATTTCATATTATTTTCCCAGACAGAAGCGTCGGAATATTTCATCCAGCATTCCCTCTCTTGTTGCCTGTCCTGTTATTTCCTTAATTGCGGAATATGCATTCTGCAGATCAATTGTCACAAGATCCAGTTCAACATCATTTTCAAGAGCTTTCACCACTTCATTCATTGCGTTTCTTGCCTGGATAGCAAGACCAATCTGTCTTTCATTATTCAGGGTATCGGATTCAGCGGCCTTCATCGGCTCTGCATATTTAGTCTGTATAGCATCAATCAGATTCTGTATATCGTGATTCACAGCACTTATGGCAACAGTTCCTTCTACTTCTCTGCGATCCTTCTTGTTATAAACAACAATCCTGTTTCTTCCAGCAGTCAGATCCAGCAGCTGTCTGTCATTCTCATCCAATTCAGCAGAACTGTCTATAACCACAATAATCAATTCTGCTTTTTCCAAAGCCTTTAATGAGCGTTCAATGCCCATCTCTTCAATTGGATCTGCGGACTTCCGAATTCCCGCAGTGTCAATGAGATTCAGTGTTATATCTCCAACTTTCACACTGCCTTCAACCAAATCTCTTGTTGTACCGGCAACATCTGTCACGATTGCCTTATCTTCCTCAAGCAGAGCATTTAAAAGACTGGACTTTCCAACATTTGGTTTTCCTAGAATGACTGTATTGATTCCTCTTCGTATCTGTACAGCCTGCGATGCTCTTCTGATCAGTTCATCCATCTGTACAAGCCATTGTTTTGCATGCGGCAGAATCTCTTCACTGCTCAGCTGATGCACATCATCATATTCGGGATAATCAATGTTCACTTCTATCTGCGAAATCATCTGGATCAGTTCTTCTTCAAGAGGACTGATCAGTTTAGCTATACTGCCCTTTAGAGAATGAACCGCACTGCGGGCATTGACTGCATCTGCCGCTCTGATCATTTCATTCACGCCCTCTGCCTGCGGCAGATCAATGCGTCCATTCAGATATGCTCTTTCAGTAAACTCACCAGGCAGTGCAATTCTTGCGCCTTCACCAATGCAAAGACTCAGTATCTTCTTTGTAATGTATATTCCGCCATGGCAGCTGATCTCCACCATGTTTTCAGCAGTAAAAGACTTCGGTGCTCTGAACAGTGTGGCAAGTACTTCATCTATCGGCTCTTTTCCTTCATATACAGTTGCATAATGCACTGTATAGCCAGCCGTATTCTCAAAGTCTTTTCTGCACAGTCTGCCGGCAATTTCAATTGCCTCGTCCCCGCTCATTCTGACAATAGCAATCGCTCCTTCTCCTGGAGCTGTTGCTATAGCCACTATCGTATCTTTCATTGGATTCGTATTCACTATTACAGTTTATCATAATTCGTCTGCATCTAAACGTCTGTCGCAAAACATCCAGTGGGTATTCCTATACTCTTTTCCGCCTGCAATTGCGAATATCAGAATATTGTCGAGCAACATTCGCCAACCATCTTATAAAGATACCCAATATGGTGTATTCTTACTTCTATGAATACATTCACTTTATTGAAGCCAGAACTGCAGCGTTCTATTGAACGCTCAGGATACAGAACACCGAATGCCGTTCAAAGCAGAGTCATTCCTCTTCTGCTTGCAGGACATAATCTTTTTGTGCAGTCAAAAACCGGATCCGGAAAAACTCTTGCATACCTGCTTCCTATGATACAGAACATTGAAACAGACAATCGAAATATTCAGGCTTTGATACTTGCCCCAACACGTGAACTTGCCTTGCAGGCTGACGCAGACGCAAGAGCTCTTTGCCTTGACAGCCATATTCACTGTGCATGCATCATCGGCGGAATGCCAGAATCCATACAGAGCAACCAGTTGAAAAGCCATCCTGCAATCATTACTGCAACTCCGGGAAGACTGCTGGATCTTCTGAAAAGAAATCTTCTTGACCTTGCCGCATTAAAACTGACTGTCTTTGATGAGGCCGATCAGCTGTTTTCCAGCGGTCAGAAAGATGAAGTGCTGGAGATAAGAAAACTATTGCCAGATGTTCAGACAGCTCTGTTTTCAGCAACCATCAGTGAAGAACAGGAGTCTCTTTTTCCTGGTGATTTCATGCCTGTTATCATGGATGATCCATCCTCCATCAATCCCGATATTACCGCATGGCTGATAGAAACAGATGACAGGTTCAGAACACTGATGGATTTGCTGAAGCATCTTCCCATCACTTCAGCCATCATCTTCACGGATTACATACAGACATGCATGGATCTCAGCGAGAAACTGCAGAGCAGAAATATACTGGCGGATGCTTTTTCAAGTCACTCCAGCCAATCACAGAGAAACCGTATTATAAGGCGTTTCAAAGAAGGAAAGATCCGTGTTCTATGTGCAACAGATGCAGCTGCTAGAGGTCTTGATATTGCGGATGTATCGCATATCATTCAGTATGATCTGCCTTTTGACAGAGAAACATACATCCACCGTTCCGGCCGCAGTGCCCACCAGGGACAGACAGGAATCAGCATTACACTTTATTCTAAAGATCAGAAGGACACAGAAACTGTACAGTACCTTCTGCAGAATGCTGAACCGATGCCTCCTCTGCCTGAAGAGATTCAGGATCTCAGCAATCCTATAGACAAGGCTTCCAGCAAGCATACTGAAGGTGTGCAGACATTCATAATCCGCGCCGGCAGAAAAGATAAAATCAGACCCGGTGATATAGTAGGTGCATTCTGTTCCATTGTCCCTTATGAACAGATTACTGCAATAGAAATACAGGATTACTTCAGTATGGTATCTATACTGAATACAGACAGGCACTTAAGTGATAAGGTGCGTGACTTGCAGATTAAAGGACGCAGAAGACGTATTGAAAAGAAAAGAAACAGAGATCTATGAACAGAAAAATAGACATTCTTCATGGTGACATAACCACAACAATACTGCAGCTGATGTATCCCATTCTCTTCTGCGGAATTTTTCAGCAGCTTTACAATCTCGCAGACGGTATCGTACTTGGTCATTATGCCGGCAGTCTTGGCATTGCAGTCATCGGCGGATCAGCCAATACATTGGTCAATCTGTTTGTCGGTTTATGCGGAAGCCTTACATCCGGCTGCATGATTATTGCGGCATATCATTACGGAAGAAACGACCATGACTGTGTTCGCCATACCATTGAGACTTCTCTGCTTCTTTCTCTTGCATTTGGCATATTGATTGTTCTTATATGTGCTGTATCAGCCAGATATTATTTCTTATACATGAGCGTACCTGCAGAAATCTATGAACGCTCCATTGCCTATCTGCGGCTGTATGCTATCGGGTTTGTTCCCTATGCTGTATTTATGACTACAGTCGGTCTGATGAGATCCGCAGGAGAGGCAAAGAGACCTACCCAATGTCTGATATTCTCTTATATTCTCAACATCCTTTTTGATATTGTATTTGTTGGAGTATTCAAGATGCAGGAACTAGGAATTGCAGCCGCCTTCATCCTGACGCAGATCATCAGTGCCTTCTATACTCTGAATCTTTTTGCAGGGCGCAGTTCTTTAGATCTTCTTCATCTGCATTTTGAAGCAGAAGTCTCCACACGCATATTAAAGATAGCAGTTGCCGGAGGGGTCGCATCTCTTTGCTATTCTTTGACGAACATGCTTATTGCTTATGGCATCAATATGCTTGGCTCAGATACGATTGCTGCATATTCTGTCTATAACAAAATCGAATACGTTTTCTGGATATTCATGGGCGGGGTTTCTCTTTCGGTTACAACATTCTGCGGCCAGCAGTTTGGAGCAAAGCAGTATGATCGCCTGCATGCAGGTGTAATAAAAAGCTTTTGGATTGGACTGATCATCAGTGTGGGATGCAGTATTCTGATCCTATCCGCACAGAATCTATTCCCTCGTTTATTCACAGACAATAAAAATGTACTTTTAATCACAGCCCAGATGATTCAGGTACTTGCACCATTCTACTGTGTATACACTGCCATTGAACCATTCTCTGCAGCACTGAGAGCGATCGGTGAATCAACTGCCGCAACAGTTATTTCATTGTTATTTATATGCGGAGTTCGAGTTGCGTGGATCCTTGCTGTTGCATACAGATACCTCTCTATCCAGAATATCCTGCTTACATATCCTGTCAGCTGGCTGTTTGCCTCTACGGGTATGGCTGTATATTATTTCATCGTCAAAAAAAGGATTCTGCATAGCTGATGTCTGCCGAATCCTACTTTACGGATCTTGTGCTGATACTTTGAAATGTACCTGAACCCGAAGGCTCTATTCCCTCAAGAATGATCCTCGGGTTTTTCTTCTGCAGAAATGCCGCAAGGCATTGTGCCTGCAAAGCAGTTACTGTTCTGATATTGACTGTTTCATCATCAACCTGCATGCTTAGAACTGCTGTGCCGTTTTTCTTTCCTTTATCCTGCAGCTTAATAACATTATGATAATCTGATTCAATGATTCCCTTCTTCCCATATGTAAGCATTCTTTCTTCAAGAAAGAATGTGTTCTCAAATTCAATAGAACTATTTTCATATTCTGAAATGTTCTGAATCTTCTTAATCTGTTTTGAAATACGAAGCTTCAGATAATAATATCTGCATAATATCAGTGCCAGCATCACTGCTGTTATGATGACATAGATTCGAAGATTTGCACGTCCTGTAATTGTAATGAAACTAAGAGCAAATATAGCCATTGCCAAGGCCATTAATAGAAAGCTGTATTTTAAACTTATAACAGAATAGTAGTATCTTTTAAGCATTTGCTGAACCTCACTTCTTTACAATAGTAGCGTACGTTTATTTATTCATTCAAAAAGAGGCATTGCCTCTTTCTGAATTGTCATCCATTTTTTACTTTGATTCTGTTTACCGCTTTCTGCAATGCGACTTGAGCACGTTTTATATCTTCGTTCGGGCCGCCTGACTGCAGATGTGTCAAAGCTCTCTGCTTTGCGGCTTCTGCTCTTTCTTCATCTATTTCAGTCTTGCTTTCAACAGCATCACTCAGTATCTTTGCTTGGTTATCGCGGAAGTAAAACAGACCGCCGGCAACAGCATAATCCTGACGGACTCCGTTTTCCTCTGTAGACATATGTCCTATTTTCAGCATTGTAACAAGAGGCATATGATTGATAAGAATACCTTCTTCTCCATCTGTTGAACAGATATTGATAATAGGAGTATCCAGTTCCTTATATACACCTTCCGGAGTGACAATGCGGCAATGAATCATCATTTCAGTGACTCTGCCTTCTTAACAACATCATCCACTGTTCCTGCAAACATAAATGCCTGCTCAGGAAGATCATCATATTTTCCATCCAGGATCTGGCGGAAACTGCTGACCGTATCTTTAATAGGAACATACTTGCCTTTCATGCCGCTGAACTGTTCTGCAACAGAGAATGGCTGAGAAAGGAAATTGCGGATTCTTCTTGCACGATTGACGATTTTCTTATCATCTTCACCAAGTTCATCCATACCGAGAATGGCAATGATATCCTGCAGTTCTTTATATCTCTGCAGTATCTGCTGCACTTCACGGGCTACCTTATAGTGTTCTTCTCCAATCAAAAGAGGATCAATCATACGGCTGCTGGATGCCAATGGATCAACAGCTGGATAAATACCTAAGGAAGCTATTGAACGATCAAGAACCGTTTTCGCATCAAGGTGTGAGAACGCTGTAGCTGGAGCTGGGTCAGTCAAATCATCTGCTGGCACATAGATTGCCTGAACAGAAGTAATAGATCCGCTTTCTGTTGAAGTAATGCGTTCCTGCAGCTGGCCCATTTCTGTTGCCAGTGTCGGCTGATATCCGACGGCACTCGGCATTCTGCCCAGCAGTGCAGAAACTTCAGAACCTGCCTGTGTGAATCGGAAAATATTGTCAATAAACAGAAGAACATCCTGATGATCGACATCACGATAGTATTCTGCCATTGTCAAAGCCGAAAGAGCGACTCTCATTCTGGCACCTGGCGATTCATTCATCTGCCCGTAAACCAGAACTGTGTTCTTAAGAACGCCTGAGTTTTTCATCTCATAATACATATCATTGCCTTCACGGGTTCTTTCACCAACACCCGCCACAACAGATCTGCCGCCGTGTTCAATGGCGATATTATGAATCAGTTCCTGCATCAGGACAGTCTTGCCGACACCTGCTCCGCCGAACAGTCCTGTTTTTCCGCCTTTTGTATATGGGCATAGCAGATCGATGACCTTAATGCCAGTCTCCAGTATTTCACTGGATGTCTGCTGTTCTTCGAAAGTAGGCGCTTCTCTATGAATCGGCATATATTTTTCTGCTTTTGCCGGACCGAGGTTATCGATCGGCTCGCCAAGCACATTGAACATTCTGCCTAATATCTCATCTCCAACTGGAACTTCGATCGGCGAATTGGTATTGATGCATTCCATTCCGCGTACCAGTCCATCAGTAGAACTCATGGCTATGCAGCGAACAATATCGTCGCCGATATGCTGAGCTACTTCAGCAGTCATTTCACTGCCATCGTCTTTTCTGATCTTCACCGCATTGCGGATTGCCGGCAGTTCCTGCGGCTCGAACCGGATATCAATGACCGGTCCTATGACCTGAACGATTTTTCCTGTATCTTTCATGTCTATTCCTTCTTTCTCTACACTGCGGATGATCCGCCGATGATTTCAGTGATCTCCTGCGTTATGCTTGCCTGTCTTGCTTTGTTATATTCAAGGCGCAGACTTTCATTGAGATCATCTGCATTGTCAGTTGCCGTCTTCATTGCCACTCTGCGGTTTCCCTGTTCTGCTGTCTTTGTCTCGAGCCAGGCTGCATAGCTGACGCTGTCGAGCATCATTGGAATCAAGTCTGACAGAATGGTCTGCGGATCCGGTTCAAACAGTGTTTCCGCCTGCGGCCCTTCTTCTTTCTCTGCACTGCCGCCTTCCATCACACATGGCAGCAATGTCTCCGTCTTCGGGCTGAATGTCATTGTGTTAATAAACTGCATATATAGAATCTGGAAAACGGATACCTGATCCTGCATGTACATATGCACTCCCTGTCTAACATAATCTTTCAATTCCAGGAAGGTAATTGTATCCGTCTGCACCGGTTCATTAAGGATGCGGAAGCCTGCTTCACTCAGTGAGCGGCGCAGTGCTGTACCAATTACAAGTATCGGATCTTCTGTCTTCAGATTCTCTTTAGCATATTTCATAATATTTGCATTATAGCTTCCGCAGAGTCCAAGATCACTGCAGAAAATCAAAGTCAATGTTCCTGTACTCTTCTTTGCGGCCATAAATTCGCTTTCAATATCCTTATTCTTGGCGGCAATTTCGTCAACGGTACTCTTAAGAACCCGTGCATACTCACGGTTGTTTTCCATCATCTTACGCTGTTTCAGCAGCTTTGCATTGGCTATCATTTCCATTGCGCTGGTGATTTTCCGGGTTGAAGAAACAGAACGTATTCTTGATCTGAGTTCCTGTTTTGCCTGAACCATTGCTATGCTCCCTTAACCAGCAGAAATTGCTCCAGTGCTTCTTTGATTGCGGCATCCATCTGTTTCTTGAGGTCATCACTCAATTCTTTCTTTTCTTCAATTTCTTTGATGATCTCTGGATGAGCAGTCTTCATTGACTTCTGCAGTTTTGATTCAAATTCGCGTACATCTTCCACCGCGACAGATTTAAAATAGCCGTTGTTAACAGCATATAGAGATATAACCTGCTGGGCCATCGTCATTGGTGAATACTGCGGCTGCTTCAGCAGTTCAGTTACTTTAGCACCCTGATCAATAACTTGTTTTGTACTAGCGTCAAGGTCGCTTCCAAACTGAGCAAATGTCATCATTTCGTGGTACTGTGAAAGATCCAGTTTCAGTGATGAAGAAACTTTCTTCATTGCTTTTGTCTGAGCATTGGATCCAACACGGGATACAGACAGTCCTGTATCTACTGCCGGACGATTGCCGGCATTGAATAGATCTGTCTGCAGGAACAGCTGACCATCTGTAATAGAGATGACATTGGTAGGAATATAGGCAGAGATATCTCCGGCCTGAGTCTCAATGATCGGCAATGCCGTCAAAGATCCTCCCCCCAATTCATCTGACAGTTTCGCAGCTCTTTCAAGAAGACGTGAGTGCAGATAGAATACATCGCCTGGATAAGCTTCACGTCCTGGCGGTCTCCTCAGAAGCAGAGACATTGTTCTGTATGCAACTGCATGCTTGGACAGATCATCATAGATGATCAGAACATCTTTGCCCTGTTCCATCCATTCTTCACCGATCGCACATCCTGCATATGGTGCAATATACTGAAGCGGTGCCGTAGCACTGGCTGATGCATTGACAACTGTTGTATACTCCATTGCGCCGCATTCTTTCAGTTTCTGCACAATGCGGGCAACGTTGCTTTCTTTCTGGCCTATGGCTACATAGATACAGTTGACGTTCTGCCCCAACTGATTGATGATTGCATCAATCGCAATGGCTGTTTTTCCTGTTTCTCTATCACCGATAATCAATTCTCTCTGTCCTTTGCCAATTGGGAACATTGAGTCAATGACCTTGAGTCCGGTCATCATTGGCTGATAGACGCCGCGCCGTGTCATAACTCCTGGCGCAACTCTTTCAATAGGACGCTCCTTGGTATAGGCAATATCGCCTTTGCCGTCAATCGGCTGGCCAAGTGCATTGACCACTCTGCCCAGCATTCCGTCGCCAACCGGAACTTCAACAATCTTTCCGGTTCTGCGTACTTCGTCGCCTTCTTTAATATTTGTATCGTCTCCTAGAAGAACAGCACCTATATGATCTTCTTCCAGGTTCATAACCATTCCATATACCTCATTCGGAAATTCCAGCAGTTCTGAGGACATTGCTTTATCAATTCCCTGAACCATGGCAATGCCGTCACCGACACTGATTACATATCCGACATCATCAGAATGGATCTGCTGATCATAATGCTTGATCTGTTCCCTGATGAGGGCGCCTATTTCCTCTGGCTTGATCTCTTTCATGCCCGTTCTCCTTTCAGCAGCACTTCTTTCAATTTATTCAGCTGATTCTGCATGGATACATCTGTTATCTGATGATCCATTGCAATTTTAATTCCGCCGATCAGTCTTTGATCCAAGTGATTCTGCAGTTCAATGACTGTTCCTGTTTTCTTCTGCAGAACCTCTTTGATTTTCTGCATGTCTTCCGGACAGAGTTCTCTGACTGAATAGACAATTGCTTCCTGTATATGCAGTTCATCATTGCACATATGCACAAAGTCTCTGAGTATTTCCGGCAGGCAGTAAATTCTATGCTTGTCTATCAGCAGTTTCAGAAAGTGAACCATATCGATATCCATCTGTCTGCCGAACACATCCTGTACTGTCTCTTTTTTCTTTTCTGAAGAAATCTGAACTGCATTGAAAAAATCCATCAGTTCAGGATACTGCATCAGAAGCTGGCTGATTGTCAGTGCCTGTTCCTTCTTTGTCTGTACCGTTCCGTTTTCTTTCGCTACCTGAAGCAGTCCTTCGGCATAGCGCTTTGCAACCTCACTTGACATTGCTCTGCGCTTCCTTTACAAATGCTTCTACGGCTCTGCGATCAGTCTCTGCATCGCTCTTCTGCCCAATCAGTTTTCCAGCAGCGTCCATTGCAACTTCTACAATTTCCTTCTGCACAGAACTCTGCATCTGCTCTCGTTCTGTTTTTGCCTGTTCTTTTGCTCTGGCAAGAATATCTGAAGCCTGCGTTTTTGCAGCACTCAGTATTTCAGAACGTTCATCTTCTGCTTCGCGATGGGCTGTATCTATGATTTTCTGACTGGTTCCAGAAGCGCTTTCCAGCTGTATGGCAGCCTGCTTTCTATCACCGGCAGCTTCCGCTTTCAGTTTCTCGCTTTCGTCGAGACCTTCCTGCATCTTCTGCGCTCTAGCATCAAGGAACTTCATGACACTCTTCCAAAGAAACTTCTTTATAACCAGAAAAAGCACGAGGGTCGACAGAAGCTGTACGATCATCGTGGATACATTGGGAACGAGCTGACCGATTATATCAATATCGATCATAATCGCCGACTATGCTCCAAACACAAATATCAGAAGAATGGCAACCAGCAGACCGTAAATTGCACATGTTTCTGTCAATGCAATACCGAGAATCATATTGGAACGGATCAATCCGGCAGCTTCCGGATTCTTTCCAATAGCTTCTACTGCATGGGCTGCGACATTTCCTTCACCGAATCCAGTACCGAATCCTGTCATAACAGCGATTCCTGCACCGATTGCGATAAGTCCTTTTCCTACACTGATATCCATATAATATCCTCCTGTATTCTCTATACTAAGAATTCTTGACAGCTGGCTTCAATTCTGGCTGAATCGATGCCGGCTGTTTCTTTATGTCGTCAGGAAGCTCGTTCCCGATAAACACCATCGTTAATGTAATAAATATTAAAGTCTGTATGAATGCTGAGAACAGATCAAAATACGCATGCAGTATTGGGGCAACGATCGGTCCGATAAAGTTGAATGCGGTACCCGCTGCTGCATCGAACAGATGAACAATGCCATTGGACATAATCTGGCAGAATGAATATACCAGCATCATAATGATGCCGCCGCATGTCACATTTCCAAAAAGACGCATAGACATGGAAAGAATGCTTGAGAACTTTCCGAATATGTTCATCGGCAGAAATACAAAGAACGGTTCAATGAATCCATGGAAATAGGATCCCCAGCCATTGCTTTTGATTGTCGCTATCTGCTGGAAAATCCAAGTAAGAATAGCTAGTGTCAGCGTCACAGAATAATTGGCCGTTGGAGAATCAACTGCAAACAGACCCGAAATGTTCGATATAAATATATAGATAGCAATGGACACAACATATGGTCCAAGGTTTCTTGTAATCTTCGGACCTACATTCTCATTGACCTGATCATGCAGAGTCTGTACAAGCCAGATAATAAAAAGCAGTATGCCGCTCGGCTTTTTCAGAGGATCAAGTGCATCTATGCGCTTTGAAAGAACAACTGCAAGTATGCAGATGAGTGCGGTTATTCCTATAACCCTGAACGCATCAGCTTGAATAACAATATGCATTGCTCATGTCCTTTCTGTTACAGCTTCTATTACTACAGTGATCTTCAGCAGCATCAGTCCTGCAAATGCTGCAAATATATTGAATATATCGGGGTACATGCCTGCCGCCAAGAGCGGCGCTGCCATCAATGCGAAGTTCAGCAGAGAATGCAGCAGGTATCTGAGTTTCATTTTACGGCTTTTCAGCGCTGCATCAACATACATTTCATCAAGTCTGTACAGCAGTGCACATATCAGCCCGCCAAATATGAATCCATAGGCAATGGACGGTTTGATGAACCACGTGAGCGATCCTGCCGCAAACAGAAGCCAATAGATTTTCCAGGATCTCTTCGTCATAGATTCTTTTTACCAACCAATTCCCATAAGGCACCAAACGCGGTAAGCAATCCGATCAGACTGCCTATCAGAGCTCCGCCCGTTCTGTTTCCAAGTGCCTCTCCAATATATATACCGGCAAAAACCGGAATGAATAAGGAGGCCGCAACTGTAAATGCAAGGTTCATAGCAGAGGCGACTGTGTATCGGCTGTTCTTCTTTTCCTTTAAACAGCCCGGTCTATCATCTTTTTGCCCTTTATCTATCATAACAGAACTCTCTCTTTTTGGTTCATTTTTCGGATTCTGATCACAGCTCTTCTTCAAGGCAGCCGATGATCTCAAGGATGCGATTCAGATCGTCTGTATCCGTAAAGTGAATTTTCAGTTCTTTATTTCCAATTTCCACTCTTGTAGATAGCTTTTCGGATACTTTAGTTTCAAGATCCCTGATCTGCGGATCTTTTGGTTTTCCAAGCTTGATTTTTGCCGGCTCTCTGTGAAGCAGTTCCTTGACATATGCTTCCACATCACGGACTGACATCTTTTTATGAATAGCTTCCATAGCCGCATCATACATCTGTGCGTCATCCGGCAATGCCAACAGCGGCCGAACATGTCCCATTGTCAGTTTCTTTTCTGTAACCAATTCCTGAACATCACTTGGAAGCTTAAGCAGTCTGAGCATATTTGCACAGTATTCTCTTGATTTTCCAACTCTTTCCGCCAGTTTCTCCTGGGTATAGCCCAGTCTGCTTACAAGACTTTCATAAGCTGCCGCTTCTTCGATTGGATTCAGATCTTCTCTCTGTACATTTTCCAGCAGTGAGATTTCCATCATCTGTTCATCTGTAAAATCCACAGATATTGCCGGAACAGTTTTCAGTCCTGCAATCTTTGCGGCTCTTAGTCTTCTCTCGCCAGCAATCAAGTCATAGCCTTTTACACTTTTCTTTACTAGGAGCGGTGTAAATATGCCATGCGTTCGAATTGAATCTGCCAGCTCATTGAGCGCTTTTGGATCAAATTCTTTTCTTGGCTGATATGGATTGGGACGGATCTGACCAACCGGGATCTCTATTTCTTTTCTTCCAGGTGCATCTGCAGAGTTGTTCTGAATATCATCCAGAAACTGTTCTACATTGGATCCAAAAATAGAATCGAGTCCTCTTCCAAGAGCCTTCTTAGACTGCTTGCCGTTCATCAGCGTCCCTCCTTCTCATTCTGTGTTACTACTTCCTTCACGAGAGAAGCATATGCCCGTGCTCCTTCGGATCTAGTATCATATTCAAAAATTGACTGTTCTCTGCTTGGTGCTTCCGACAGACGTACATTTCTTGGTATATAGCTGCGATAGACTTTTTCCTTAAAGTACTTGCGCACTTCCTGCTGCACTTCTACAGAAAGCTTTGTACGCACATCAAACATGGTAAGCAGAACTCCTTCAATGCTGAGATGCGGATTGAAGAGTTTCTGAACCAGTCGAATTGTGCTTAATAACTGTGTAAGTCCTTCCAGCGCAAAATATTCGCACTGAACAGGAATGATAACCGAATCTGCCGCAGTCAGAGCGTTTGTATTCAGCAGTCCTAATGACGGCGGACAGTCAATAATGATAAAGTCATAGTCTTTTCTTGCGGCATCCAGCTTGTTTTTCAGCAGCTGTTCGCGGCCCATTTCATAGGATGCCATTTCAACATCTGCGCCGGATAGATCAATGGTAGAAGGCAGGACATCCAATGGCGGGGTTGTCAGATGCACAGCCGCATCGGAAACCGAATCATCATCCATCAGAACATTATAAACACTGTTCTTAAAACCGACCCGATTAGCGCCGATGCCGTGTGTAGCATTTCCCTGCGGATCAAAATCAACAAGCAGAACCCGTTTGCCTACATAGGCAAGTCCTGCTGAGAGATTGATACTGGTTGTTGTTTTTCCGACGCCGCCTTTCTGGTTGGCGACTGCAATGATCTTCCCCATAATATATGCCCTCTGCTGTGTCTATTTTGGAAATCTGACAATCATTTTTACATCTGTCAGCGTTTCTTCTGTCTCCGTCACTACATCAATTCCCATCTTCTTGATCATCTGCACACATTGATTCACACTGTTGATTCCAAGCTGTGTGCTTCTTGTAAATCCCTTTGTTTTCTGTCGTTTATGCGTTCTTTCCGGTCCATTGAGCTGTTCTATATAGGCTTCTGCCTGTCTTACATTCAGTCCTCTGTCCGCAATATAGTGGTATGCTTCTGTCTGCTTTTCCTCTGTCAGCTGCAGAAGTGCTCTAGCATGCCGTTCTGATATTTTTTTGTCCAGCACACCTTTCTGAATCTCTTCAGAAAGATTCAGAAGACGGATCTTGTTGGCAATTGCCGATTGGGATTTGCCTACCTTTACCGCAACTTCCTGCTGTGTCAGTTTAGCCTGCCGCATAATCTGCACATATGCTTTCGCTTCTTCAACTGCGGTCAGATCTTCTCTTTGCACATTTTCTACAAGAGCCATCTGCGCAGCCTGGTCTTCAGTCGGGGTCAGAATACAGCACGGTACTTCTTTCAGTCCCGCCATCTTGCACGCCCGATATCTTCTTTCTCCGGCAATGATTTCATAATCATCACCCATCGCTCGGACTGTGATTGGCTGAATCAGTCCATTTTCCTGTATAGACTGGGACAGTTCATTCAAAGCCTGCACATCAAACTTCAGTCTTGGCTGATAGCGCGATGGCTGTATTCTTTCAATTGGTATCTCAATCAGTTTATCCATCTTGATTCCTTCCTGATTTACAGCGGTTTCTTCTTGATTCTTCCATATGCCCGCGGATATTCTAACGGGGTGTGTCTGACTTTTGCATATGTCAGATTGATCCTTCCGGAGCCATCTGGCAGATGCTCTGTGTGAACGGCTTTTTCCTGACAGCCCAGTACCTGAATGGCATGCTGCGCCTCTTCAGATTCCTCAAGAGCTCGGCTGCCTTTCATAACTAGGAATATCCCATCTATCTTCAAAAGCGGAATACACAGTTCAGCAAGAACATTCAGAGAAGCAACCGCTCTAGCGGTTACTGTATCAAATATTTCCCGGTGCGTTTTGGCATAGTCCTCTGCTCTTTCACAGACAATATCGACTCCCTGCAGTCCTAGCTGATTGACTGTTTCCTGAAGAAACAGGCCCTTTTTCTGGGTTGGTTCAAGCAGTGTCACATGAAGCTCTGGCAGCAGAATCTTGAAGACAAGTCCTGGAAAACCGGCCCCGCTTCCCACATCGCACAGACTGCCCTGCGGCATATGTGCACTGAGTGCAAGCATGCAGTCATAGAAGTGTTTTTCTGCAATCTGATCAGGTTCTGTAATAGCGGTCAGATTGATCTTTTCATTCCACTCTTTCAGCAGTCGGGCATATGTGCGCAGCTGTTCTTCCATCTTTGGGGTAAGTGTTAAATTCAGTTTCTCTGCCTCTTTAGCAAGCTGTTCTATTTTCATATTTCCCGTGCCCTTATTCTATCATTATCAACCGGTTGTATAAAGGTCTAATTGACCCCGTAGGCAGATTTAATGTTGATAATTTCTTTATCCACATTTTCAGCAGTCTCTGCCGATGGTGCAAATAGAGAACTGTACCGAAACAGCGCTGTTCCCTTGCAGCCGGCATTCTGGGAAATCAGTATTTCCCGGGACAGTATATCCGAATTTTCTACCCACTCCTGACTTGCGTCCTTTGCATATACATCTTCAATTCCGCATTTATAAGCCGCAAGTCCAATAATCAGATCTGTATCTGTGCCTGCTGTAATGCTCTGCCATTGTGCCAATACTTCGGCATATGGCTTCGTCGGATGTTCCAATCCCCAGTATATCTGAGGGGCTAGATAATCAACCGTTCCGTCCTTTACCCAGCCACTTGGGTCTGCATAATATACATTCAGATTCAAATCGGTATTCCCCGCCGGAGAAATGCCAAAGACCAGACTGCTGTCCTTTTCTTTTACTGCGTCGTGTATTTCCTTCACCAATGTAGAGGTTGCAGAACGGCGGAAGTCTTCCAGTGTCTCTCCCGTTTCAGATTGACTGTATATATACGCATCGAAGCTTTTCGCTGTGTCATCCGGGTAGAAATAGTCATCCATGTGAATGCCATCTACATCATAGTTGTCCAATATTTCTCGAACCACCGATACAGCAAGATCTCTTACATCCTGATATGCCGGATTCAGATAGTATCTATCGGATACCAAGCGGATTCTTTCATTATTCTCCTGTATCCACTTTGAAATAATGAAGTTTGAATCCAAAGACTCTGCTTCTGCAGATGTGACAGAACGCAGAGGGTTGATCCACGCCTCAATACGCATATTCTTACCTTTTGCCTGCTCGCAGAATATCTTCAAAGGATCATAATCCATGCCGGCAATGGATGCTGATTTGGGATAAATCTTTGAATCATACAGTGCATCCGTAAAAGCCGATGCATGCACATAGACAGTATTGATTCCTACATCCTGCATCTGATTAAGCATAAGGCCAACCTCATCAGAGAATTCCTGCTTGTTCATACCGCTGCATCTTTCCTCATAATCGAGATAGGAAAACCAGACGGCATGGATCTCCTCTGAGTCATATGCCGACTGGTCTGTTTCTGTCTTCCCTGCACATCCCGCCAATGTATTCAGCAGACATAGACAAAGGAGGACGCTTATCCATTTAAATACTCTTCTATTCATCAGTACCGGTTATGAAATCACTGTTTGGCAGTGTTTCAATCCATTTGCAGAAAGCTCTCCATTCCGGCAGACGGTGGTTCTTTCTCTGAGAATATATTGTCTTCAGCTGACGGTAATTGGTAGTCATGCGGGCTGTAAGCTTAAAACCGCATGGATTGGAATACAGAATCTCCAGGTATTTTTCTTTTGAAAGATCCTGCAAAGTTGTCGTATCCTTGCCTTCTTTCTGCAGTCTTGCAATATCGCTCTGCAGATCGTTATAGTCTTTCGTCTTTTCTTTCATGATTGCGATGATCCTTGGATCCGTATATTCAATATAGGCATTATCCAAATCAAACTTTGTGATTCTATGCATGGTAGACTGCGAACTTACAAAGTCAAGAAAGTGATAGCGTTCTGCTTCAACCCATGCTTTATTTGTAAAAGTAAGATCAAACTGCACAATCACGCCATTCAGAAAATTGTCATGACCGCTGCCTGTTTTGGCATTGGCAAGCTTCAAAGTTCTATCTGTTACTTCCGAATCGATTTTGCTGAGATCTGCAGCCATTGGATACTTGCTGCCTTTGACAGATTCATCAAATCCGTAAATATTGACATTGCTTACAACTTCTTCGTATCTCATGATTATTTTCCCTCTTTTCTTTGTTTCAGATGCATAGCAAGAACTGCTAGATCTGCTGGATTGACTCCCGAGATTCTCGATGCCTGTCCTAAGGTCTCCGGGCTGAATCTGATCAGCTTCTGCCGACCTTCAATGGACAGATTGCCTACTTCATTATAGTCCATATCCTGCGGAATCTTCTGACTGTCAAGAGAATGCAGTTTTTCAGCTTCACGTATAGCCTTTTGAATATAACCCTGATACTTGATTTCTATATCGCACTGTCTTGCAATCTCTGCTTCCGAAGCAATACCCTCAGCTTTCAGTATTTCGGCTGTTTCCGTCTTCGGTCTTCTGACAAGTTCTGAAGCTTTCTCTGATCCTGCCAGCGGTTCATATCCTAAATTCTGCAAGTACGCATCTGCAGCACTTCCTTGATGGATCTGCGTCATAGACAAAGTATCTTTCATTTCCTTTATCTTCTGCATTTTCTGAAGATAAGCATCATGTCTTTCTTCGCTTATAAGTCCAATCTGATATCCTTTTTCAAGCAGTCTTTGATCTGCGTTATCGTGTCTTAGAAGCAGTCGGAATTCAGCGCGTGAAGTAAGCAGACGATATGGTTCAGATGTACCTTTTGAAGTCAGGTCATCAATCAGAACTCCGATATATGCTTCGTCTCTAGCAAGGACAAGAGGCACTCTGCTGTCCAGCTTCATAACAGCGTTGATGCCGGCTATGATTCCCTGCCCAGCAGCTTCTTCATATCCGGAAGTGCCATTGACCTGTCCAGCCGTAAACAGTCCCGGAATAATCTTTGATTCAAGGGACTGCTTCATCTGTATTGGATCTATTGCATCATATTCAATCGCATATGCATACTTCTTGATGATGCAGTGCTCAAATCCTGGCAGGGTATGAGTCATCTGTTCCTGTATATCCCGCGGCAGAGATGTTGAGAATCCCTGTACATACGTCGTATCCATCGATAAGGATTCAGGTTCAAGGAAGAGAATATGTCTAGGCTTATCCTTGAAGCGAACAAGCTTATCTTCAATGGAAGGACAGTAGCGCGGCCCAACTCCCTTTACAACTCCTGAATACATGGATGATTTCTGCAGATTTGCAAGTATGATCTCATGTGTCTGCGGTGCGGTATATATCTGATAGCACGGAACCTGCTCAGCAAACGGCCGGATTTTTTCTGTCGTCTCTGAGAAACGTACAAATGCATCTGTGCCAGGTTCTGCTTTCGCTTTGCTGAAATCAATGGAGGATGTCAGAACACGCGGCGGTGTACCTGTTTTCAATCGGAATGTCTTCAGTCCAAGATCACGCAGAGACTGTGAAAGTGCATCTGTAGTCTTCTCTCTGTCCGGGCCGCCCGGTGTAACCTCCGAAGATATCATGTTGACAGCGGCCATATATGTACCTGCTGTCAGAATGACTGCTGCACTATGAATGACTGAACCATCAGCCAGCTTTACTCCGGACGCCGCGTGGTTTTCTGTCAGCAGTTCGACTGCCATGCCTTCTCTTACATCCAGATTTTCCTGATGCAGACATACATACTGCATCATCTTTTTATACTCAATTTTATCTGACTGTACACGCAAAGCCTGTACGCCAGGCCCTTTAGCTGTATTCAGCATTTTAAACTGCAGTGCTGTTGCATCTGCAGTAATCGGCATCTGTCCGCCAAGCGCATCTATTTCTTTTACAACAATGCCTTTTGCCGGTCCGCCTACGGATGGGTTGCATGGCATTTTTCCAATATTTTCAATGCTGAGAGTCAAAAGCAGAGTTTTTTTATGCAGTCTAGCACACGCCAATGCTGCTTCTATGCCGGCATGTCCGCCGCCTATAACAATTACATCATAATCATTCTTCATTTAGTTTTTCTACAAGCGAGGCCGCTTCCTGTTCCGGCTGTTCGCTGACAATTTCAAATCTGACTTTTCTAAGATTCAATCCGCTTTGCGCAATCTCATATTTATAGCGCATAATGCGGCCTGCAATTTCATTCAAGCGAGCATCTCTATCCCGAAGTGAATAGATAAACGGCGTTCTCAGTTCAATGCTATCAGCTGTGATCTTCATGCATTCAACATGTGTGCCATGAATCAGTTCGTATCCCTCAAGACACTGTTTCCTAATCAGCCGTTTCGCTCTTGCTGTTTCGTTTTCACTGCCTCCGTACCTGCCTACCTCTTTGCAAATCAGTGCCATCTGGTGACGCAGTTCATCTTTCTTAAATATATTGACCGGTTCTGCCGTCTGCGATGCTGACCAGATATCAATCCCGTTGATTTCTGCCTGCTTCAGTATCCGCATGGTCATCTGCGGATTTTCCTGATCAAGATAAGCATAGCTTTCCAGTGTCCGATTGATCTTAGAATGCACAGAAGACGGATATACCGGTGTCATGAAGAATACAACATCATCTAGATAAAGACAGTTCATTCTGTCTGGAATCGGTCTGCCTTTTGCGGCTCTGGCAATTGCCTCTTTCAGATGCTCTTCTGTATCATATCCATTCAGTGTTCCGTACCGCTTCCACATCTGTTTCAGTGACAAACGGTTGACAGTTACATAATGTGCGTATCCAACAAAGCCTTTTTCTTTGGAATGTTCAGATTTCGCATAGAAAAACAGAAGATCGCCTTTGTGAAAATCCGTAAAATCCTTCTTGCTTGAAAGCCGCCAGAAATTTATCGTTCTGTTTCCGCACAGGCGATGATATTCAATCATTTTTTCATCTGTTGCATAGGCAATGGAACTCATACTTATCCTTTCATCTAAAAGATACCGTAGCTGCGGCCTTGCTCATCTATTCCCATATGCAAGGCTGCTGGTTCTTTAGGCAGCCCCGGCATTGTCAGAATGCTGCCTGTATACGCCACAATGAAACCGGCTCCAGCAGATATGCTTAGATCTTTGACATGAATTGAGAAATGCCGAGGTCTTCCTTTAATCTGCGGATCATCACTTAATGACAGAGGTGTTTTTGCCATACAGACAGGAAGTTTATCCCATCCATGCTTTTCCATTTCAAGTATCTTTGCTTCTGCTGTTTCACTGTAAACTGCGCCATCTGCTCCATATATTTTTGTGCAGATTGTCTCAATTTTTTCTTTGATTGTGCTTTCTGTATCATACAGAGGTGCAAAATGATTTTCTTCTTCACAGAGCTGTGCTGCTTTATCCGCTAGATCTGTCATTCCTGCCGATCCTTTTGCCCAGCCTTCGCAGATTGATACCGGATGCTTATTCTCTTTGCACCATTGCGTCAATGCATTCAATTCATCATCGCTGTCGCCAGTGAATCTGTTGATTGCAATTACATATGGGACGTTGAACTGCGAAAGAGAATCTATATGCTTTTCAAGATTTTCGATTCCCTTCATCATTGTCGCTGTATCGCTTACAGAAAGATTATCTGCATCAGCTCCGCCGTGCAGCTTAAGTGCTCTGACAGTTGCAACTAAAACAACAGCTGAAGGATGCAGATGCGACATTCGGCATTTGATATCCATGAATTTTTCAGCACCAAGATCAGCTCCGAAACCTGCTTCTGTTACAACATAGTCAGCAAGTTTCAATGCCATCTTAGTAGCAATGATGGAATTGCATCCGTGTGCAATATTTGCAAAAGGTCCGCCATGAATCAATACCGGCGTATGTTCCAGTGTCTGAACCAGGTTCGGATTTATTGCATCTTTCATGACAACCGTCACAGCTCCATCAACACCAAGATCTTTGACTGTAACAGGTTTGTCATCTTCGCTGTACGCAACAACACATCTGCCTATTCTGTTCTGAAGATCATGCAGATCTTTCGAAAGACAGAGGATTGCCATAATTTCAGTGGCAACTGTTATAACAAAACCATCTTTTCTGACAACTCCATTTTTATCTGATCCCTGTCCGATTGTTATCTCTCGCAGTTCTCTGTCATTCATATCCATGCAGCGCTTCCATACGACTTTATTCAGATCGATATGAAGCGGGTTTCCGTGAGTAATGGAATTGTCCAGAATTGCCGCAATCAGATTGTTTGCTGTTGTGATTGCATGCATGTCTCCTGTGAAATGAAGGTTGATTGATTCCATCGGAATTACCTGTGCATGTCCGCCGCCTGCAGCTCCGCCCTTCAAGCCAAATACAGGTCCAAGTGATGGCTCTCTAAGACAAGCCATGACTTTTCTTCCGGTCCTTGCCAAGCCATCGGCCAGTCCTATAGTGGTTGTTGACTTTCCTTCGCCGGCTTTAGTTGGATTGATTGCAGTGACAAGGATCAGTTTTCCATCCTTGCGGTCTTTCAGCTCATCATTTATGCTCAGCGATACTTTTGCCTTGTCATATCCGTATGGCTGCAGATACTTTTCATCGATACCCGCTTTTTCTGCAATACTGCGTATATCTTCTGTTTCTGTTTCCTGAGCAATTCTGAGATTTTCATTCACTGGCAATCCCTCCCCTTTGATTCACTGATTCATCTTTCTTCTATCAGACAATGCATGGAGCAATGTCATTTCGTCTGCATAATCCAGCAGCCCTCCTGCTGGAAGTCCGTGTGCAATTCGAGTTACAAGTACATTTGGACATTCCTGCTGAAGCAGCCTATCCAGATACATGGCAGTTGTTTCTCCGTCCATTGTTGTATTTGTAGCAAGGATAATCTCTTTCGACTCTTTAGCACGATCAATAAGTGTTTCAATATTCAGGTCTTCCGGCATCACACCTTTTGAACCTGAAATAAGGCCATTCAGCACATGATAAACACCGTGATACTCTCCGGTCTTTTCCATGGCCGCAACATCTTTTGCACTCTGTACTACAAAAATCTGTTGATGGTCTCTTTCAGTGTCTGTGCATATATCGCACTTATCACTTTCGCAGAGATTGCCACATATAGAGCAGTGATTCAGCTTTGTCTTTACATCCACTAACGCCTGTGCAAACTGATTCACCTGTTCTGCATTCTGTTCACTGATCAGAAGTGCATATCTTTCTGCTGTTTTTTCACCAACACCAGGCAATGTCCGAAAGCACTCTATCAGTTTTTCCAAGCTTACCGGGTACATGCATTACATCCCTGGTATCTTTACGCCTTGTGTAATAGAACCCATTTTTGCGGAACGATCTTCATCCGCTTTCTGCAAAGCGTTATTCATAGCAACAAGAAGCATATCCTGCAGCATCTCTCTGCTGTCTTTATCCATCAGATCATCCGAGATTGAAACTTCCTGCACTTCATGCTTTCCGTTCATGCGCACGCTGACTGCGTTGTCTCCGCCCGCATTTCCCGTATACTCTGTTGCATCGAGCTCTTCCTCGATCTTGCCCAGCTGCTTCTGCATCTGCTGTGCCTGAGCCATAAGTCTTTGCATATCCATGTTATGAATCCTCCTCTATAGTGATTTTCACTTGATCATCATCACCGAACAGTTTGCGTATATTTTCCTTGATGTCCGGTTTATCTTCTTCTGTGTTCTCTTTTATAGCATATTTTTCGATGACTGCAGCTGGCGGAAGTGTTCCTTCTTCTCTTCTGTGTTTATACAGTTCGCAGACATTCACAAAATCTTCATTGGTTATTGCATACGCCATCTTATCTATTTGAAGAGAATTCTTCAGATATGCATAAAGTCCTCTGTTAAAAGTCTCTTCATTGATTGAATTTACAACCGCCTTTTCACTGCACTTAAACAGAATTACATCACTGCTGCTAGCGCCTATCGTCACCTGGCTCAGCACAGAAATATATCTGCCGTTTTCAAAATCAGTCATAGCCAAGCTGCTTACTGAGGCAAGCTTTTCTGTGTCTTTCTTGCGTGTTTCTACATCTCCTGCAACAACAAGACGCAGAATCTGTTCCTGATCAAATTCCTGAACCTGTTCTTTTTCAGGTTCATCAGATTCCGGCAGCGGAATGTCTTCTGGTACATCCTCAGGTACAGCCTCTTTTTCGTTCACTTCGATGACAGGCTGTTTCTTCTGCTCTTTCACTTCGCTGACAGGAGGCAGCTGTTTCTTCTGCTCTGCCACTTCTGCAGCAGGACGAACAGAATCATGCTTGCATATATTCATTATCTGCAGACAGGCAACCTCAAAGTAGTCTGATGCATTTGATACTCTAGTATAGATGTTTGCTGTATCCATCAGCTTTTCTATCATTTTGAGCATCTGCTCTGCATTAACATGCTTGCATATTTCAGAAGCTTGTTCTTCATTGATCAGTCTCAATGCACTGCGGTCATGTGTGCAGCTGTATATATCAGCATCTCTGAGAACTGCTGAAACATCCCTTGTAAATCTCTTTAAATCTATGCCGCCTTCTTCATAGCTTCTGATTCTGTTCAGAACTCCTACAGCATTTTCTGAGAATATATCACTGAGCAGATCCAATTTTTCCTGTGTGTTTGTAAGTCCGTATACTCGGTTGATGTTCTGTTCAGTAATAGTTCCATCACTGTAGGATATGCTTTGGTCAAGGATGCTCAAAGCATCGCGCATTCCGCCCTCGGCAAGCTGGGCAATTCTATCCGCTGCTGAATCTTCCAGGATGATATTTTCTTTAGCTGCTATATCCAGCAGATGCTGCTTGATCAGTTCGGTTCTGACTTTGGAGAAATCAAACCGCTGACAGCGAGACACAATTGTCGGCAGAAGCTTCATTGGTTCTGTTGTTGCAAGAATAAAGATTACATGCTCTGGAGGTTCTTCCAATGTTTTCAGCAGAGCACTTGCCGCAGAGGAGGTCAGCTGATGAACCTCATCTATAATGTACACTTTATACTTGCTCTGCATTGGAACAAGCTGTGCTGAATCAATCAGACTTCGTATGGAATCAATACCCGTTTCATTTGCAGCGTTGATTTCAACCACATCCGGGTGAGAGCCTGCAGCTATTGCCTTACAGCTATCACATTCTCCGCAAGGAGCGTGTTCTCTGTCTGTACAGTTCACCGCTTTAGCCAGCAGTCTGGCCATAGTCGTCTTCCCCGTACCGCGCGGTCCGCAGAACAGATATGCATGACCGACTTTATTCTGCCGAACGGCATTCTGGATAGTTTTAACTACATAGTCCTGACCGATAACTTCATCAAACGTTGTCGACCTGTACTTTTGATATAAAGCCTGATATGTCATGCGATTTTCTCCTTTGATCTATTATAGCAAAAAACCGCATATAAATGCAGTTTTGTTCTTTGCTCGTTAATTTCCAACTTAAAAGCAACACGGGTAGCGTTTACCTGATAATACCT
>CALEMD010000064.1 GCA_937902945.1 uncultured Erysipelotrichaceae bacterium
TCTGTATATTCACCATCTTTTGCAAGGATCTGATAATTGCTGCCCCATGCATAGATTCTGTTCTTTCCTTCGCCGAAGTCAATCGGTCCATCCTGCTCTTCCGTAATGAAGTGTTCAGGTATGCATGTATTGTACTTATCTGTGCTCATTGTAAAGCCGACTTCTTCATCGACTCCAAGAACATCTCTGAGCTGGAAGAAAGCACCTTGATGCTGGCAGGCCGAAGGTTCTCCAACACCGATGAATCCGCCGCCTTCATGAACGAATCTGCGTATTGCACAGACAGTTTCAGGATCTTTCCAATGCTTGCCGCCGCTCCAGGATGTATCCCGATCGCCGGCATTGATGATGACGCGGATGGATGGATCCAAGCCTTTCTTCAGATCGTCGAAGTTTATGAATTCAACATCAATCGGCATTCCGGATAGACATTCAATGATGCCGACATAACTGTATATCTCGCGATGATAGATGGCATGATGCACCTGGTTGCCCATCCAGGAACGGATATGTCCCCAGCTGTTGAGAACAGCTACTTTAAATGGTGCTGTGTAGGCTTTTTCTTCATTGCTCTTTTCATGAATGTCACGGAACTCCTGGATGATCTGCTTAATTGCATCAAGGAATCCAGGCCATTCAACAGCAAGCTTCAGATACCCGCCATAGCCGATTCTATCAAGAGGACTGCGCAGGATTGCCCGTCTTGCCTGAAGCCAGTTCTCCTGTGCTTCATGAATGGGATCATGTCCTTCACAGAATACATCAGGGAAGAAGTAGGGCAGAAAGCGTCCTTCTGTATATTTGACACCTTTGATATCGGATATCATGCGCATGGTGATACCATTGCCAACACTGCCTACAACCGAATCAAGACCGATTGACGCAAAGTACTTGCCGTAAGGCTCAGTGCCAATCCAGTGATCGCCAAGAAACATCATTGCTTCTTTGCCATAGCTGTGCACTATATCAACTAGAATCTTTGCCAGTTTGCATACTTCAATCTGCTGGAATTCAATGAAGTCTTTGAATTTTCTGCTGGGTTCACGGAAAGTGGAATTGAAGT
>CALEMD010000065.1 GCA_937902945.1 uncultured Erysipelotrichaceae bacterium
TTATTGACTTCCTGTTTATCGCTTCGTCGATTTTCCGCAATTACTTGACACTACCCATCAGTCACAACTGCCTTCATTTTCAGACCCGTTCTACTCCCACGTAGATGATAAATCTGTTCCCGCTTTTTGCGAGAAGACGGAAACGATTCATCGTCGTAAAGCACTTTCCATTTTCATGAAAAGGCAGAGAGCGGATCTCACTCGTTTCTTCTTTGCAGCTCTTGATTGCTCTATTGATTGCCCCAAGATAAAGCGGACGGCTTTCTTCTTCTAAGCGGTCTAAGACATGCAGCTGCTTCCCCATATACTCTTCACGGGTTGTGCCAAGTTCCTCGAAAAAGCGATCATTCATTCTTAGTATTTCTATATTTTTACCATCGAACTCGATGATTGCGGCGCCTTTTTCTGCATTCTTCAGCAGTGCGCTTTCAGCCGTTATAGATAGACTGTCATCATGTTTTCCTAACTCCATCGAATGGATCAAATCATGCTCGCTGCTATCCATGAGTATTTTTTCATATGCTTTTGCCGGCATTGGTTTTGCAAAATAATAGCCTTGCATAAAGAGGCAGTTAATACTCTTCAGATAATCAGCCTGTTCCTTTGTTTCGACGCCTTCTGCAAGTACAGGCAGGTGCATCCAGTTTGCCATGCGTACAACAGAAGACAGAATATTCACGCCGCGGCTGTCATCATGCACACCATCAGAAAGAAAGTTCATATCCAGCTTCAGCAGATCGACTGGCAGTTTCCATAACGTATTAAGTGATGAATACCCACTTCCGAAGTCGTCCATCTCAATCGCAAAGCCGCATTCTCTAAACTGTTTTACTACTGAGATTATCTGATCAGAGTCATCCATATACGCTGATTCTGTAATTTCAAGTCTAAGGTACTCCACTGGCAGATCATATTTCTTAAGAAGTCCAGTCAGTATGGATACCAGCTTCGGTTCATATATATCTCTTCTGGAGATATTCACCGAAACAGGACGTATCGCAATTCCTTCATCAAGCCATTTTCTCTGGTATCTGCAGGCCTGTTCCCATATATATTCATCTAGAACTGTAATAAAGCCATTGCTTTCAAATACTGGGATGAATGCCGCTGGAGAAACAACCCCCTTGACGGGATGAATCCATCTGACGAGTGCTTCTGCTCCATGAAGCTGATTCTTATCATATATATACTGAGGTTGGAAATAAGGCACAAACTGCCCATCCGCAAGTGCTGCTTCCATCTCACTTGCTATTTCCTGCTGTTCAATCATCTTAGTCCGCATGGAATCATCATAATAGGCTACGTTTTTAGAATAATTATTCTTTGTAGAGCGCAGAGCCATCTGTGCTCTATCGCACATCAACGAAACATCCACATTCGGATCATTGATCACATATAATCCAAAACGAACAACGCATTTAAAACTCGGAAGAAAACGAACAACTGCAGTTTCAATCGCTTTGATGAACGCAGTTTCTTTTTCTTTATTCTGCTGCATGCATACTATGAAACGATCTGCTTCAAGATGTCCATAGGTTGTTCCTTTAGCCATCTTTTGCTTAAGCTCAACACCAACTTCTTTCAGATACTGAGCTCCTGCATGCATGCCGAACGCATCGTTCAGAACTTTAAATCGATCGATATCCCAGCGGATTAATACATATGTATGTTCTGTATCCTTGCGGATCATTTCTCCGGTTCTTTTAACAAATGCTCTGCGTGTATAAATACCCGTCTTTTCATCTGTTTCCAGAAGATGTATCTGTTCTGTTAACAGTGCGTTCTGAAGTGCCTGCTTACCTGCTTCACGGCGCATAATAATATTGCGTATGCGATGCTGAACGACCATTGGATTAAATGGCTTGACCAAAACATCGACAGCGCCTAAATCCAACACTTTGATCTGCGTCTCCGTGTCATCTGCCGATGTATCGACAACTACGGAAATATCCTTAAATGATGGATTCTTCTGCATTGCTTCAAGCACTGCATACCCATCCATTTTCGGCATCATAATATCCAAAAGCATCGCGTCAATATTCGGGTACTCTCTGAGTATTCGCAAAGCCTCAACACCATTGCTGGCCTGAAGTGTGTTGTATTCATTCGCAAATATCTTGCACAGAAGCATCCGATTGACTGCAGAATCATCGACTATGAGAATTGTATTGGCATATTCTCGCTCAGGCATCAGTCACACTCCTTCTGTGCTTCTCGAATGCCTTCAGCTGCTTTGTTATATGCCGCAAGCACATTCTAGCAAAAGAAGCATCTATCTGTTCCTTGGTTCCTTCATTATGTCTCAGCAGTTCTGTCAATTCACAGGCACATTTATAAAGATCTGTTATATCCAGATTTCCGCTGACTCCCTTCATGCCATGAACCGCATCAAACAAGGCCTGATGATCATTGTTTTTATAAGGGCGTTCTAAAATCTAGTGGGGATGGGGAGGC
>CALEMD010000066.1 GCA_937902945.1 uncultured Erysipelotrichaceae bacterium
GGTTTGATTATATATGCGTACCATTTTCTTTTCCAGCCAGCCAGAAAAGAAAATGGTACGCATATATAATCAAACCATTGAATTGATTTTCCTTTCAGAAACCGAACAAAAGGCAGAATAGCAATCAATATGATCATACTTGTCCACAAGTAATTTGCCGAACCCGTATTCCATAGAACAGTATCTTCAAATGCTGGATTCAAGTAATACATAGCAGCTAATGCAAGTGCAAAGAAAACAGAATTCCTTTTATCGGCCGCTATATAGACGATGAGATACGCAATGACAAAATAAGTGAGCGCTGTAGCTAAAGAACTCCATGGTTTTCCAATCAAGAACCCTATTTGCAAAATTGTATGAGCAACAGTTCAAATAATGCTGTATCTGATAATAAACAATATCTGATATTGAAGAAAGAGGAACATCGGACATCCAGCACTGCATATAATCAAAATCATCTGTTCGATATGCACCCGTATTGATTGCAGCAAACAATGAAATAAATGATACCGCTAAGAATACTGCAAGTATCGTATTTTGAGTTTTCCTAGACATCTGAAATGGTTTGATTTTCATGCTTTCCTCACGGAAAGCATTATAGCATGTTTATAAAGTGCTTAACGATGCAGAAAAACTCAGTTTTTTGCAACAGCAAATTGCAATATCAAAGCGTCAAAAGTCCAAAACCATATATAATACAGACATGAACAGTCAACAGTCGAATAACGTAAAACAGAATGTCTTGCGCATCTGCATCAGTTTCATTCTGATACTTGTTTTTGCAGTTCTATCCTATTGCCTATGTGCAGCATTTCTATCCAGTGCCAATATGGAATATACAATGGATGAAGCGACCTTCTTTACAGCTGATTCACCTATTAGAAATCTGATATTCTTAATACTTCTTATTGGTATTCTCTTTCTTTTAGATAAGGTGTGCACAAAACTGAAACCAGTCATTTTGTTCTGGATTTCGGCTATCATTCTTGCCGGTCTGTTTCTTTACTTAATACAGGATGTCAATCTTACGCCAACCTGGGATGCTCTAAGAACCTTCCAAGCGGCTGAGCAATTCATAGATGGAAACTATGATTCTCTTTTGCCTGGCGGCTATATAGCACATTATCCATTTCAAATACCGATGATGCTGTATAACTGCCTGTTAATCCTTGTATTTGGTGATACTTATATTGCTTCGCAATGGATTAACGTTCTATATTTTGTGGGATGCTATTACTGTCTATTCAGACTGACCGCAATCTATAGCCATGATAATGCAAGAGCACAGCGCATCTGCATTCTTCTATCTGCTGCATTTCTTCCTTTAGGTATGTATACCATGTTTATTTATTCCAATATGCCTGCCCTATTCTTCATGCTGGCCGGAATTCTGCAAGGCAGTAAATATCTGCAGACCTCTTCAATCAGGCACCTTGTCTGTGCCTATTCTTTGCTTTGCATTTCTTCGCTGTTTAAAGGAACCTCATATATTGCTATTATTGCTTTGACTATAGCAGTCATTTTCAAAATGATTCAGGAATTCCATCTGAAAACAGTGTTGATCACTGTTCTCTCTGTGTTTATTCTAATAAATGTTCCTCAAGCGATCAGCTTATCTGTTGAGAAGCTGGATCCTAGATTCAATTTTGAAGATAGTCTCTATGTTGAATATGCCTTGGAAATGGGCTGCAAGCGCAGTTTGCGAGGTGCTGGGTGGCATGATGGATGGATGGAAACATATCTCGACGAATACAGTGATTCTTATGAAGAAAAGGAATATGAAGCTCGTCGGATCATTCATGACAATTATGCAAAACTGTTTTCTTCAGCAGATAATGCCGTTGCATTTTACAGAGATAAATTGAATTCCATGTGGACTTCACCTGATTTTCAAGGCTATTGGACTATACAGGCAAATAAAAACGACACAAGAGGACTTGGCGACAGTGCTAGACAATCGTATGGATGGATTGAATACGATACCGCAAATGATTCTTACAGCAATTTCACTGAGAGTTATATGAATGGTTCCCTAAATCGAGTCATTCGGGGATTCCTTAACGCAGAACAGAATCTGGTTTATCTGTTCAGTTTGATCTTTCTTCTATCGCAATTCAGAAGAAAAGAGTTTACTGCAGACAGACTATTGCTGCCATTGACATTTCTTGGTGGTTTTCTGTTCCTCGCAATCTGGGAGGCTAAAGCACAGTATTCGATTCTATTCTATGTTCTGCTGTTCCCTTGTGCAGCAATTGGGCTTGATTATTTCTATCATTTTATTGAACAGACGCTAGGCAAGCGTTGGTTGAAAAGACATACAGATTCTTGATTTTTGCGTATAATAAAGAAGAATTCATACAGAAAGGATTTAACCATGAGATATTCATTCGTTATTCCATGCTACAACTCAGAGAAATCCATTGGAGCAGTAGTAAAGGAAATTCAGGATAAAATGCTGGTCATGAAAGAAGATGATTATGAAATCATTCTTGTGAATGACCATTCCGCTGATCATACTCAAGACGTTATTTTCAAATTGGCTGATCAAATGAACATACGAGCCATATCACTGGCTAAGAACGCTGGACAGGATTCAGCTGTATTGGCAGGATTCAGAGCATGCAGCGGTGATTATGTCATTGAATTGGATGATGATGGTCAAACCCCGGCTAATGAAGTTGACCGACTGATCAACAAACTGAATGAAGGATATGATGTTGTCATAGCTCACTACCCAAATAAGAAGCACTCTGGTTTCCGCAACTGGGGGTCACGCATCAATGATCATATGGAAGTCACTCTGCTGAATAAACCGAAAGACTTGTATATTGGTTCCTACTTTGTTGCTAGACGCTTCATTATTGATCAAGTTATTAAATATCCAAACCCATATCCATATATCAGAGGTCTCTTGCTTTCTGTAACAGACAATATTGCCAATGTGGACGTGGATCATAGAAGCCGCAAAGAAGGTCACTCACAGTATACAATGAAGAAACTGTTAAGCCTTTGGTTCAATGGTTTCACTTCCTTCTCTGTAAAACCATTGCGTATTTCAACGTTTATGGGAATCATTGTTGCATTCTTTGGCTTCATCTTTCTGATCTATACCATTGTTCATAAGCTGCTGCATCCTGAAATCAGTGCCGGTTGGGCTAGTATGATGAGTATGCTGACAGTTATTGGCGGCATGATTCTTTGCATGCTGGGAATGATCGGCGAGTACATTGGACGCATTTATGTGAGTATGAATCAGCTTCCTCAGTATGTGATCAAAGAAACCAAGAATCTCCATAATCCTAAGGAAAGGAATTAACCTAATCCTTCGGTTTTCTTGCGTTTTGGATATAAAAAACGTACATTTAAGATAGATCGAGGATAGAATATGCACAAACTTCGTGATTTCTTTAAACAGGGACAGCCATGGATTATGATTGTTACCTATGGGATCATACTTTGGATGATCTCACAGAACATGAGTCCTTTTTTCCATACAGTTGAAACATTCTTCAAATATCTTGAACCTTTCTTTCTAGGCATAGCCATTGCCTTTGTTCTGAATATTCCAATGAAGCAATGCCAGAGTCTATTTAGGAAGCATACAAAGAATCTAACCCCAAAGAAAGAGAAGATCATTCAGACCATCTCCATTGTCTATGCATTCCTATTGGCATTTGCAGTTATTGGCTTATTCGGCTATCTGATTGTACCTCCTCTCATCAATTCCATTAGCAGCTTCATTACCAATATTGTTAACTTCGTAAATGGATTGCTGGCAAATACGGATCAGATATTCACCTATCTGCATTTGGATCCTCTTGATTATCAGATTGACAATGCAACAATACAGAACTGGTTTGCGCAGATGGGTCTTGATTGGAAGAATATTCTTACAAATGTTGGCAACATGCTTACCGCTTCTGGGACATCTGTTCTGGAGAACCTTGGCAAGTTCACTACAACTGCCGGCAACTGGCTGCTGGCTATGATGCTTTCCATCTATATGCTTTCAAGCAAGACAACACTGATTCGCCAGGCAAAAAAGCTTGTAGCAGCTATCTTCCCTATCGAGATTACGGAAGTCATAATGACAGTCTTCCACCGCGCCAACCTGGTATTCACAAAGTTCATATCAGGACAGCTGGTAGAAGCAATGATTATCGGTATACTTGAATACATTGTCATGCTGATATTCCGTATCCCATATGCGGTGCTGATTGCCTGCATCGTTACCATCATGGCTCTAGTACCTGTATTTGGTGCAACACTGGCCTGTGTCATTGGCTTTGTACTGGTCTTCTCAGTCAGTCCTTGGCAGGCAATCCTGTTTATCATCATATACCAGTGCACACAGCAGTTTGAGAATGCGGTTATATATCCTAAGGTTGTAGGCAAGTCAGTAGGTCTGCCAGGGATATGGACCCTATTATCCATCGTCGTATTCGGCGGTATGTATGGAGTTATGGGAATGCTTGTAGCGGTTCCATTAACTGCCCTTATATACAGCTTCGGCAGTGAACTCATCAATCATTCACTGAAAAAGAAAAACCTGACTATTACTACAGACCAGGTTATTGAAAACAATACTGAGAAGAAATGATTACTGTTTCTTCTCTTTTACTTCTCTTATGAACTCTGCATAATCACGAATATACTCTTTGCCATTGTAGTGTGTATTGGTTAAGCATAATATAACTGAATCACTGGAGAAGTCACACATTTCCTTCCAGATCATTTTTGGTATATATACACCCATCCTAGGTTTATCTAGAATTACGCTTTCTTCATGCCCTAGACCATCTTTCAATACAATGCGGCTCGAGCCTGCCACATTGATCAATACAAACTCTGACTTTCTATTGGCGTGTTCTCCTCTTACCATAGTTGAATCAGTGCCATACATATAGAAGACCCTCTGTATATCAAATGGGATATCCTGATTGCCTTCAATGGCAACCAGATTTCCTCTTTCGTCTCCCAGTTCGTTGAACTGCAGTACTTTATAGAAACTCATCAGTGGATCTCCTTTGGCTGAAATGCATTCAGCTTGTCTATAACAAAGCTCTGTTCTTTTTCTGTTATGCCGTTATAGATAGGCAGTGAAAGAATCTGTTGGGCATTCTTTTCAGTAATAGGAAAGGATCCCTCTCCATAGCCTAAATATGCGTATGCCTCTGACTGATGCGGCTGTATTGGATAATGGATGATGGTTCCTATCTCATAGGACGCAAGGTATTCCATCAGTTCATCTCTATACGTGCAGTGAATAACATACTGGTGCCATGTATTGGTACTGCAGGGTCTAGTAGCCAAGGGGCGAATACATGGATTGTGGATCTCGTTATTGTATCGATCGGTAATGCGAACTCTTTCATCATTGAAAGCATCAAGATACTGCAGTTTCACTCTAAGCAAGCCTGCCTGCAGTTCATCCAGTCGGCTGTTAGCCCCTACCATTTTGTTGTGGTAATGCTTCTCACTGCCATAGTTACGGTATGTACGAATGTAATCTGCATATTCTTTGTTGTCTGTTACAATCGCCCCAGCGTCGCCAAACGCACCTAACCCCTTGGTTGGGTAGAAACTGAAACAGGATATGTCTCCAAAGGTTCCGCAGGTCTTTCCATTCCATTTCGTACCGTGGCTTTGAGCGCAGTCCTCTACGACTTTCAGATTATATCTCTTTGCGATATCCATAATCTTTGTCATATCACAGCTTTGCCCGTATAGATGTACAGCAAGAATTGCCTTTGTATGATGTGTGATCTTTGATTCAATGGCATCTGCATCAATATTGTCATAGATGTCAGGTTCAACAAATACAGGTGCTGCATCATTGATTGTAATGCCCATTACACATGCTATATATGCATTGGCACAGACAATGACTTCATCACCTTTGCCAATATGCAATGCCTTGAATGCAATCCAGAGAGCATCTAAGCCGCTTGCCAGTCCTACGCAGTATTCAGAGCCAATGTATGCAGAAAACTCATTCTCAAATGAAGATAACTCATTGCCCATGATGTACCAGCCGCTGCGCAGTACTTCCAATGCCTTTGCCTCATATTCAAATGCGTGTAAGTCATATTGCCTTTTCAGGTTGTTTGCCAGTATTTTCATAACTCTCCCCTATTTTTCTATTTTGTATCGAGTACAGAACATTTCATTCTCTGCATTCCAAGTCACTGAATCAATGACCTGTTGCTTTTGTGTATCATATACCACAATACTGATCCCTGGATTATCGTTTGTATATTCTATTGAATCAATCAGAATGTCAGACATATCACCGGCTGTATTGCTGCTGATGTAGTAGGAATGTCCTTCAATACTGCCATATTGCTCTAGTGAATCCATGGAACTTTCAAACATTAACACTTCATTGTTCTGTAATACTGCTATAAAGTTTGTGTTATCCTCAATATCAATTCCATATTGCTTAAGAGCTTTGATCTGTTCAGTATATGCATCCTGGTTCAGTGTATTGCAGTTGATCAATGCAGCATATCCCGGCTGCTCTGACAATGCCTTCAGATATAGACTCATATCCTGTATAGTCATCATTTGTGGATCACCATTTTTATAAATCTTGTTCCATTGAGACAATGGTGTTGATTGGACAGTAGTTAACCCGTGAATCTGTGAATAATACTTGTTAACCCATAGATTTGGATACTCAGAAATATCTATCAGTCCATAAATTGCATTGTATGATGTAGCAAATTCTGTATTGATCTGCGGAATAACCGGATTATCATTGCCTGCCGCTTTTTGATCTGCAACGTATGCTTCTCTGTTTAGATACTGATATCTTGTATAGCCTAAGTCAGATATTGCCAATGCATAATGATAGACGGTAAAGCACATACATATTGCAATGCCAATATTCAAAGCCTTCTTTGTGAAAGTTCTTGGCTGCTGATCAAACTTATAGACACCAATGCCTATAGATATAATGATTAGAATCGCAGCTCCAAAAATCGATCGATCAAACACAACAGGAACAGGTGTCAGAACAAGAGCAAATACTGCTGCTATGCCAGCGAAACAGTATGCTGCAGAGACAATCCTTTCCTTTTCGTCTGTATTCAGCACCAGCAGAACCATCGAAATCAGCAGTGGAATGCGCAGGCTGGTGCTCGAACTGAACAGAACACTGAATGCATCATTCCAATCATGCACAATTGTATATGCCATACCTTCAGTATTCACAAAATCAGCAGATCTGATCGCATTGCCTGGTGCAACAATCATCAAACCAAATCCTATGCAGGCACCAATCAGTCCCGCATACATCCAGCCCTGCATCTTCTTGTTTTTCAATGAAAGCACCATAAAGAACAAAACAAGAAGTATCAATGCTCCTGCAGTGTTTTCGTTTGTCCAGCCCGCAGCTATCCCAAACAGAAACATTCCGCCAGTATATAAGATGTTTCTTGACTCTTTTTGAAGACGATATGGAAGAAGAAACTGCAGTATGATGACTGTTGTCCAGAGGTAGTTGCAAGAACCCGTTTCCCAGAGACACGTCTGCCCAAACAAAGGAACAAATAGAAATACAAATAAAGCAATCAGCAGAAGAAGAAATGGTTTATCTTTATTCCTGTCTGCTTTTACATGGCAGTATATCAGCCAATTCAAATAGACAAAACATAATGAATTGCATATATCAAATACAGTTTTTGGCATTGTCAAAAAACATCTTGCTATGATATGGGCAACAGAGCGGCCAGTCCATGTCATATACTGAATATACTCCCGTTTAAAAATATCAATAATTCCACTGGATATGGAGTAGCCAAGATCATCTGCCATTGGAACTGTTAAAGCATTAAGAACCAAAGCCGCCAAAAAGATTCCAATCAGTATCCAGGTAAATAAATTCATCTTTCTCTTTTTCAAGAGACCTGTGTTTTTATTCATAGTTGTATTCTTTCCTTGATAATAATTATACCGTAGGTTGCATTGCAATAATGGTATAATTTTCAATATTAGGAGAGTTCAAATGAAAAAGATACTGCATAACAAGCCTTTATTGCTGTTTCTGTTGCTTACTTTGATATCTGCATGTATCTTTTTGCCTTATATTTTTACAGATACTGCTTTTGTGCTTGGCTGGGATATGCGCACTCTGTACAGTTCCAACTTCGAAGCCCTTCGCACACAATTGCAAAGCTTTGTCAAAACAGGAGATTACCCATTCTGGAGTTGGGTCAGTTTTCTTGGCAATGACTTCTATTCAAGCAAACTGTTCTATTTTCAGGATATATTTGATTATCCATTTGCATTAACAAACTTAAGCTACGAGAAAATTCAAACCTATCTGAAATTCCTTGTGGCGGGCTTTGGCTTTTATGCCTATTCCAGAACAAATCATTTCAGTCAGAAAACTTCCGTCTTGGGATCCATCATATTTGCATTCAGCGCATATAATCTGCAAACCATGATGCATCCGTTCTTTGGTTCTTTCTTCGTCTTTCTGCCTCTTTACTTCCGCAGCAGTGATTTATATATAACAGAGAATAAGAAGTTTGGTTTCATCTTTT
>CALEMD010000067.1 GCA_937902945.1 uncultured Erysipelotrichaceae bacterium
AGTTCTGTAACGCCTTTGCGCAAAGAATTCTTGTGCCAGCTTTCATCATCGTGTCTTGCTATTTTCTGGTATGCGGCAATCCTTAAGCATTCACTGCTGCATTTGCCTTTCAGTATCTTCTCAGTGCTGTTGTTGATCGCATTCATGAATTCTGAGTAGATCATTCCTTCTACTGCCATGATGAAACTTTCACCCTGCAGCTCATAATAGTTCTGCTTGTGTGTGCCGTTGAAACCAGCACTGTTCTTCATGTGATTGTAGTATGTTTCAATACGCCATCTCTTCTTATACGTTTCATATACTTCTTCTGCAGAAACTGACATGTTGGTCTCAAGGATAATGATGCCAAGCAACTGCTCCTGTTTCCTGTATTCTTCAAGTGTGTAATCATCATCAATGCCAATCAATGAGTAGTATTCTGCTCTTAACTGCTCATTCATAGTTTCGTCCTGGAACATGATGATTCTTCTGTTCTTGATAATCTCTTCTCTGTAGCGGATCATGCAGGATTCTGTCTTTCTGCCTTTTCCTTTTTTGTATACGAACTCATCTGTAAATCTGATATCTTTGATCATCGTCTTATGTGCTTCCATGTTCTCAGGTACAGGGATCACATAATGATTTTCTTTATCAGAGAAGAGCTGTATATTGCCAGCAGAGTAAAAGCCGGAATCAACGATAAATACGGTGTCGTGAAACTGATGGGTTTTGAATATGTCTCTGACTGCTGTCTTGTCTACTGTTCCGCCATCAAACGCTTTGACTGCAACCGGACGATTCTCTTCCACATCAAACATGCACATGAAGTTCTGCTGTGTGTTATGAAGTTTCTGATACTTGTTACCATAAGCGGTCATGTCATTAAGACGGGAACAGCTAAGAATTACATGACCATCTACTGCATAGATTCCTGACCCCTCATTGATCAGACTCTGTTCGAAGGCTTCCACTCTTGTCTGTCTTCTTCCGAGTTCCTTTAGGAAGTTTCCTGCTGATTCTTCAGACAGAGATACATCCTTGAATCTGGCACTCAGCCATGACTGATCATAAACAGCCTTGAAATGAGATATTGAAGTATAGCCATTCACAAAATAGATTACTGCCATACAGTAGATTCGATATGCATCATCTGTACCAAAGAACTGCTTCAGGCGTACCAATGTATTCTGTGAGTTTTGAACTGATACCGCGTATTCTCCAAAGTTCAGAATGGTAATATCGTCCTTTTCAATTTTGACATTATTGGGAATGAAGCCCTCTTCAGCAGTGATCCTGCCAAGGACCTTACCGCTGGCATTCTTCATCTTTCCGGTATTCTCATCTCTGACCCGTTTATGTTCATAGACGTAGTACCTGCCATTCACATTCTTAACCAGCGTTGGAATATCACTGGGCTGAAACATTCTGATTTCAGAAGGGACCGCATACTTGCCAACAGACATGGATATCGCCTCACATTATTAACCTATCATTAACCTATTTCAGTATAGCTCTCCATGCCTTTGCTTTCAATAGAAAAACAGCGATAATGCATGATAATCATCATGATTTTCGCTACTTCATCGATATACTGCACCTATGGACTTCACCTAACAATCAAGGAATCAGTGTTATA
>CALEMD010000068.1 GCA_937902945.1 uncultured Erysipelotrichaceae bacterium
GTTAGTTCCTGGCACATTCACAAGCGGTTCATAGATTGAGAATGTGCCAGGAACTAACGCAACTTTGCCAAGTTGATACCATTCCTTCTTCTTTCTGAAAAACAAGAATATGCAGATCAGTATTGGATACGCAATAAATGAACCATTAAATCCGCCAAAATAGAAAGCAAACTCTTCTGTAATGATATGTGGCAATGTAGTATGTGCTTGAAATGCCGCTAAGTTTTCTAGGGAAAGTGCTTTGAAAATCGGACTTAAAACCGAATTATAAACGATATTATTTCCATGCAGTCCAAAGAACCAGAATAGGTTGCACAGCATGCCAGCAAGCAGAAATGCTGGAAGTGTAGAACCAAGCATGGAAATTGGGGCCTGAATAATGGTATATACAAAATTGTTCAGAGTTATAAATGATGTATTCTGGAAAAGGAGCTGCACAAAGAAGCATGCAAGAAGAATGATACTGGAAGGAATCAATGAAGCAAATGAATCCGACACCATATCTGGTACACTTTCTGGCAGTCGAATGGTCCATTTCTTATCGACAATCACTCGATACAGTTCAACGCATAGAATAGATACAATCAATCCCATAAATAATGAGACAGAAGAGAAGTCACTCAGCATATAATACTTAGTTCCATCTATCGCATTTGTAGGAATCATAATCATGTAGCCGACAAATGCTGTTACTGCTGCGAATATAGCATTCAGCTTATAGCTTTTGGCTAGACTGTATGCTGTACCGAACACTACAAGAATCGCAATCAGATTAAACGTAACATTCTGTATTGGAGTTGCCGCCGCCTGCAATGCCGCCAACGCATCCGAACCAATGACCTTATCAAAATACGGAATGTTTACTAAAGCCAGTACTAAGGAACCAAACATTGTAATAGGAAGTGATACAAGAAATCCATCCTTTATCGCCTGCAGTATTTTGTTGTTGCTGATTTTGTTTGCAACTGGAAGCAGTTTTTCCTGCAGCCAGTTAGTGATTTTATCCAACATGTCTTTTGTCCTCGCTTTTCTATTCTTATTTGTTTGAAACAAGTTTATAAGCTTGATCTACAACTTTCTGTCCGTCCAGCATTCCATACGCCATCGGATCTATCAAAGCCGCTTTTATACCATGTTCTGCCGCAACTTTGCCGACTTCATCAATCTTGTAACGAATCTGCGGGCCAAGCAAAACAACATCGAAATTTCCAATTACATCTTCATAATTTGTAATAGCATGTGCTTCAATCGTTACATTCTCATCAACATATTTATACATATTGCGAACTAAAGCACTGGTCGACATTCCCTGATTGCAAAGCAATAGAATTCTCATGTTATTCCCCTTTCTTTCCTTCCATATTTCGGATCTTTTGGTACATCATCACCATTTCTTTAGTCAGATCCAATGTGGTGATCGCATCATTCAGATGATCCTGCGCATGAACCATCAGAATATCAACAGGGAACTCTTCCCCGTTTGCAAAATCCGCAAGCATTGTGCTTTGGATTTGATGTGCTGCTGTTAGTTCCTGTTCTGCACTTCTCTGTTTTTCTTCTGATAACACAAAGTTTCCCTCACGAGCGGCCTTTAATGCCTCCATGGAATCCGATTTGGAATTTCCAGCGTGAAGTATCAATGTGAATACAATCTGATCATTTGTCATATTTTTTTCTGTTTTCATGGTTAAACCCTCGCTTACAATTTTCAGTATAGAAGCGATATACACTGATAATCTTTAAAATATTTCGTATGAAGCGCAATGAAATGTAATGTTTGTCAGGAACATGCGTCATAATATAATCGTGATTGAGGTACTTTATGCTGAGTCAACGAAAGAAAGAAATTCTTAATTATCTATATAAAGAGCAAACACCTACAACAGTGCAGACACTTTGTCAGATTTTTAATCTGAGCACACGCACAATGCAGAATACCCTGAAAGAAACAAAAGACGAAATCAATGTGCTGGATTGTGGCATGTTTCTTCACAATGAGAGATACAAAGGATATTGGCTAACCATCAGCAATGATGAAAAAGCTGAAAAGATGCTTAATACAGACCATGTATATACCAGCAAATCATCTGCCATTAAATTCATGCTTAAAACACTTCTTCTTTCAAATGAATACATACAGGTAAATCATCTCTCTGATGAACTTTACCTATCCCCAGCTACTGCTTATTCTTATTTAACTGATATCAAAGAAATATGCAGCGGCTATAATCTTTCCATCATTTCTTCTCAGAAAAAAGGAACAAAAATTGCCGGCTCTGAAATTGATAAAAGGAACTGTCTTATCAAAGAAGGTCTGATTAACTTTCATAGCAATACTGTTCATTCACCAGCACAGCAGAACTTTGACAAAGTCCTATTCAATCATCTGAGTTTTATTGCCTCTAAATGCCTGGTTGAGTATAAATATAGAATCACAGACATTGTATTTGAGAACTTTTTAATGCATCTTTTCATCAGCATCAACCGAATGATCAGCGGTCACTTTATTGATTCAGATATGAATATATCGATTGACTCAAAAGAACACGAGGTAGTAGAGGCTATTCTTCAAGAAAGTTCAAAACAGTTTCATTTCACTATCGCCGAATCAGAGATTGATTATCTGGCATATCATCTAAAGGGAAAGAACAGTTACGATG
>CALEMD010000069.1 GCA_937902945.1 uncultured Erysipelotrichaceae bacterium
AGATCAATGCAAAGTATGGAGAACATTCGTATAAGACGGTCATTCCTAACCAGGACAAGCCTGTAAGAGATTCATTGAATGATCATAAGATCCTGCTGATGAGCCATGACAAGAAAAAGAAGGCTGCACGCAGCTACCGCCAGTTGGTTGACGAGATCTTAGGCAATCATCATCTTGAAAAGATGTTCAAAGATAAGGAGGCAGCCTAATGGCACAGTTTAAAGAATTCATTGATACCAGCAAGAACAAAGAATCGGCTCTTGATGCATTTGAGAAATCAAAGGCAATCAAGGTCAACCTAATGGATCTGGATAAGGTACATCCAAACGGATTGAATCCATTTGAAATGTCAAACATTGAAGAACTGGCAGATAACATCAAACAGTTCGGCTTAATGCAGAATGTGGATGCATTTACATCTGATCCTGATTCAGATGAAGTTCTGCTGCTATCAGGACACCGCCGCCTGCAGGCTCTGCAATTGCTTGTAGAACGTGGTGATCAATATACCTACAACGGTATGGATATTACTGGAAAGATTCCTGTAGCGAAGCAGAAATACATTGTAGATGGAAGTATGAGAATGCTTGCAATGATTGCCGCTAACAATCACAGAGATATGACCAATGATGAGAAGAATCGAATCATTGAGAAAACCGAAGAAACACTGCAGTCTCTTGAAAAGAGAAAGAAGTGGAAACAGGAGAGCGGACGCAGAGCGCATACGATTGCTTCCTTAACTGGCATAGCAGAGCATTACGTTAAGACGTACTTTGCAGGAAAAAATAAGGCTGCAGCATTGATCGATGCAAACGAAGCTGAAAATGACCAAGACAAGGCAGCTAAAGATCAGAGATCTGAAGAGATTCATGAACAGATCAAGCAATACAAGAAGATCATGAGCTGCTTAAAAAAGACACAGGAACAGCTGAATGGAATTGACCAGGCATTCCTGAATGACCTGGAAAAAGACGAAGCAAAGGAAATGAATGAGCTATTGATACAGATTTCAAAACTAACTGCTACAGCAAGGGGAAATTTATTGGGAAAGTATTGATCTTCCGTTCGGGGGCGCAGCGCCCCCGATGATGGGGAGAAGGGAGAGCAGAGATGGGAACTATGGAAATCACAAAATTGATTCATAGGGCAGAAGATGTTGGTATCCACCAGATGAAAAAGTTCAATGGGGAACTGGCAGGAAATGATACAGACCAGTCAACATTTGTTCTATATGAAGCTTTGGCTCAATTGCGAATCAAGGATGAATTGTTAAGCAATGAGCATGGCGGAAGGAACAAAAAGGACTCTGCTTATGTTTCTATGAAGCTCAAAACAATGAATTCCCTGGAGGGAGAAGACCTTAGCCGATTCCTTTACCAGTTGACTGGCGGAGAACTGTATTCCTTGGAGAAACTGCAGAGCGACATTGCAATCCTGGATCCAAAGATCAGAAATTTGTTAATTCAATACTTCAAAAATGAGGAGGAAGCATGATGGAAAATCTTAGAAAGAACACTTTAAAGGCATTAATCACGCTGTTTATCACTATTCTGACTGTACTTCTTATGATTCTGGCTGTCTGCGGGAAAGTCATTCATGCAGTAAGCGGATTTATTTGTGCAGGCGCTGCTGGTTTTGTCTGCGTCCTTGGACTGTTTGGATACATCCTTCAGCATAGTGCAGAAGCATGGAATGTAGGATGTAGTGATCTGGGAAGGATTATCATAGTGTCCTTTATTCTGTTCATTATGTTTGGTCTTCCGGCGGATATAGCAGCAGGCAAGCTTTCAAATGAAATCTGCATGATGAGAGAGAAGTTGTATTCTTCTGTTCAATAACTGATTCTGGGGGCGTTGCGCCCCCGAAGAGAGAAAAAGATAATGGAACGATGGGAAAAAATCGACATGATGATTCTGGATTCAGTTGATCCAATGCCAAGACTGGTAGAATTGAACAAATTGATATTGAACATCTCTGCGCAGTACAGTCATAGAATGCTACTCGTGGATGCAGAGTACAAATTAGTGCCAAATCCTGAAGCAGAGCCAATTGTGGCACCGCATGTGAGCAGTTCTGTCATTCCGATGCCTACAGGTGAGAATCATGAGTCAAGAGAACTTGCTATGAAGCTGGTAGAGCAGGAACATGAGGATCTCTTACTGATGGACT
>CALEMD010000070.1 GCA_937902945.1 uncultured Erysipelotrichaceae bacterium
ATTCAAGTTTTGATACAATTCCAAAACGGTCTCTTAATGGAGATGTCAGATCACCGATTCTAGTTGTAGCGCCCACCAGGGTAAATGGCGGCAGTTCTAAGCGAATGCTGCGGGCTCCATTCTCCTTGCCGACAACAACATCGATGCAGAAGTCTTCCATGGCAGGATAAAGTACTTCTTCTACCGCTTTTGGAAGTCTGTGGATCTCATCGATAAATAATACATCTCCCGGTTCAAGAACAGAAAGAATTGCCGCGAGATCGCCGCTTTTCTCTATGCTGGGGCCGCTGCACACACGTACCTTCGAATGCATTTCATTTGCCAGAATAAAAGCCAGTGTTGTTTTTCCAAGGCCTGGAGGCCCATACAAAAGCACATGATCTAGAGATTCGTTTCTCTGCAGTGCGGCCTGAATAAATATACGCAGGTTGCTTTTCAGTGCATCCTGTCCTACATATTCATCAAGGCTTTGCGGTCTTATTGTTTCTTCGTCATCGCCTTTTTCTGCCATTGCAGAAAGCAGGCGTTCATCATTGTCAGCTGTCAAATTAACCTCCGATCCTGCGTTTCATCAAAAACTGCAGACCGATCTTCAGATACTGATCGCTGCTTAGTCCTGACTGTTCATTCATTCTTTTTGCAGCTATGTTGATTTCCCCTGTTTTATATCCCAAGTTTTTCAATGCATCCATAGCATCCTGAATATAGGAAGAAAAATGCTCTTCTTCCTTTTCGGTTACCAGTTTGCCTTTCAAATCGAGAAGAATCTGACTTGCTGTTTTGCTGCCAATGCCAGGAATACCTTTGAGAAAGGCAAGATTCCCCTGCTCAATAGAACTGATAATATCTGCATAGCTGTGCCTTGCCAGCATGTTCATAGCCGTCTTTGGTCCAAGACCTTTTACTTTAATCAAATGATTGAACATTTCAAGTTCCTGCTGATCAACAAAACCAAAGAGACTGATTTCATCTTCTCTAACGTTCATGTATGTGTAGACCCGCATTTCCTGGTGCAGCGAAATACTCTCCGGATGTGCATAGAACAGTCTGAAACCCATACCATCGTGATTGATTATGATCCAGTCTGTACCAAATGCCTCAACTGTTCCTTGAATGAATGCAATCATACGTACTCCTTCTGTAGAAATATTATAGCATTGTTACTGATGATAGGTCATCAGATAGGTTCCCACAACAACTGAATCCCCATCCTCTGCACCTGCTTTAAGCAGTGCTTCGTCAATCCCCATCTTTTTCAAAGTCATTGCAAACTGATAGGTATCTTCTTCTTTATTAAAATCGACTATTGCCGCAAGCTGATCCGCTTTTTCGCTTTCAACTTTCCAGCGGTGATTGCCGAGATTCTTTATCTGGAAGTCTTTCTTCTTAGGAGTATATCTATATACAACATTCTCTTCAGTGCCACTCTTCTGAAGATCCTGCTGTATGCGGCTCTCCTCAATCTTTTCGTATGCTGCATACAGGACCTTTTCCAATCCTTCGTGACGCACTGTAGAAACAGGATAGACTGTCAGTTCTGGATATGCCTTTCTGAATGCATCGAGATGCTCCTGTGATTCTGGCATGTCCATTTTATTTGCACACACGATCTGCGCTTTTTTATCGAGTTCATCATCATATTTGCTGAGTTCTCTGTTCACCGCCTCATAATCTTCAATTGGATTTCTCTCTGCAGCTGACATATCAATCACGTGAATCAGAACTCTGCAGCGGCTGATGTGCTTCAGAAAAGCGAATCCAAGACCTCTGCCATCCGCAGCGCCTTCTATCAGTCCCGGCATATCAGCCAAGACAAAGCTCTTGCCTTCATTCAGCGTTATAACGCCTATATTCGGTTCAAGTGTAGTAAATGGATAATCTGCTATTTTCGGTCTTGCGGCTGAAACAGCAGAAAGAAACGTTGATTTCCCAACTGATGGAAATCCGATTAGACCTGCATCTGCAAGAAGACGCAGTTCTAGCTTCAGATTCAGTTTTTCACCGATTTCACCTGGCTGAGCAAACTCTGGCGCATCATTCTTGCCAGATGCAAAATGCCAATTTCCTTTACCGCCTCGGCCGCCCTTGGCGACACATACCTGCTGATCAGGATGCGTAATATCCGCGAGAAGATCATTTGTATCAGCATTGCGGATCATTGTTCCCAACGGGACTTTTACAGTTACATCATCACCGTTCTTGCCATGCATCTGCTT
>CALEMD010000071.1 GCA_937902945.1 uncultured Erysipelotrichaceae bacterium
ATCAGCTGCAAAGAACTGTTGGTGCTGCTTACCTCATTGGCATGGTGGCGGCAGATGACAACAACAGATGGCTTATCGCATATCTGCTTCGTTCTGGAAACATACCCTTTTCTTTCCTTTTCAAAGCAAATGCCATATACAGTCCTGTTCTGCATGGAATAGGCAAGCGGTATGACCGCAATCCCTTTCACATGTTTCAATTGATTAATAATCTTTGCATATTGATCATAGCCGATGACTTCATTCGGATAAAGATCGACTTCATCTATGGTTCTGTCCTTGCAGTTCTGTTTCAATGCGCACATATCGGCAGTGCTTCCAGCAAACTGACAGTATCCAAGACCATTCATGGCATGTGAAAGATGCAGCTGATCATTCTGAAGCATAGAACAGAATGAATCTAGGTAGGCTGGATCCATATTGCCTGTTTCATATACATAACAGAGCTTCTGATTTCTGTATTCCACTCCCATTAATGAAACTGGTGCATCTGCGTCCGCGGGACTGATCTCTGTCATGCATCCATCTTTGATCATGCATGGGTGCTTCTGCTGCGGCTGCTCAAGCACCGCAGTGAACGATGCCGGTCCTTTGCGCAATTCAGCATTCGGAACAATCAGTCCTGGTGCATCCAGCATCTGAGTGCATTCCTGGCGGCCAAAGTACTTGAAATAATCAAGGGCCGCAAAATACAGGTCTTCCTGCAGAGCATCGATCGGCATAATGATATCCTGACGGCTGTTCAGCTGTCTTTCTGTTTCACTGATCTGAATCTCAAGACGCAGGGTCATAAACAAAGGCTGATCTGAACAGGAGATACCAGCGGGATGCTCCTTCTTTACTGTCTCGCTGACCATCGGCAGCACCTCGCTCTGGAACATATCCCATATTCGGTCGCGATCAGTCATGATGCATGTATCCAGAATTGTTTTCCCCCTCTGTTCTACTTTCAGATAGCCGGTATCCGGATGTACTTTGCCAGCCTGCGGAAATGCATCCAGATAACTGCGCTCATATACATGCACCGCATAGCTGTCTTCATACACAATCTGATTATTGCTGAATGCCTGCAGGCGATATGTATCCGTCATGTGTTCATCTGCCTTGAAAATAATGCTGTTTCTGTCCAGTCCTGTTTTCTCCTGAATCAGATCATCCACGGGATACAGTTCCTGCAGAAAACGTATCGGCAGTTCCAGCCAGCTGTTTTCATCCGTTTCCGGCGTGCCTTTCTTTGGGATTGCTCCATCTTCATCATGCCATTCTGCACCTGGCTTAAGAAATGGCTTAAAGGATATGACAATCCTATCTGTCTGTATTCTCTGCAGTTCTGGCATGCATATTTCTTCTATCCATGAAAAACCCGGTTTATATGCATTCAGTATATGTACATCCGCATCTGGAAGCAGTTCTTTTATTCTGCTTTCTGTGCTTTCTCTTTCCGTTTTATCTTTGGACAGTGCTCCATAGATGCGCATCGGCTTCTGCCTATCAATCGCTGGCATTGCCTTCTGAAGCACCTGCATCAGTTCTTCTGTTTCTGAGGATATTTCTCTTTCTATCCTGCCCGCCTCTTTTGCAGATGTGCGCAGCTGCACATTCCGATCAGCCAATCCGCTTTCCTCCAGATATGGAATATCAGCATAGTAAACCGCATCTTTCCCGTGCACGGCAATATACGGTTTCTGTCCATCGTATGTGAGTCCTTTGAATGCCTGCCGCAGCTGCCATGTCGTTTCTTCCATGGATATGTGATTCCTATGATCATCAAATGTCTGGCAGAATAATGATATGAACTGTTCCAGCTCTTCTCCCTCACCATATATCTTCAGTATTTCTCTTCCATCTTCTGTGCATAGATGCATACCGGGATTTCCGTTTCCGGTAAAGATGATTCTGTTTTTGATTTCATCTGTTTCAAGCAGAAGATTCTCGGTATTGATTGATGTACTGTCCATTGCAAATCTCACGCATACATCCATCAGTGCCCGAATGACTGAAGCACTCGGTTTTTCAGGAAGCACAAAAGAAAAATTGCATGTGTCGGGAAGTCCATCATGATTGCAGTCCTTCAGGAAGGATCCAACCCGGAAAAGACTCTCCAGATGCATATTCTTATAGAATAAATCATCTGTTTCCTTTGCTGAAAGAGTACTGGACTGATAGTTTTCTGGAATTTCTCTTCGATTTGAAAAAACACTGTCATTGGGTTCATTGCCAATCTTCTCAAAACACGGAAACTGCATCTCAGTATGCGTCATACCCAGTACACATGCGGCATCGACGGCTTTCTGAATCTGTTCCCTGTTCATGTTATCTTCAAAATGCATTTTCATAGCTGCCTCCGCTTCTTTTCTGTATTATCCCACCCATGCTGAATACTTTCAAAGAACTTCTGCTTATCGTATAATAAGAGACAGAAAGTGAGGCTTTCCTGTTATGAAAATACTTGTTACAGGTTTTGATCCATTTGGCGGCGAGAAGATCAATCCCGCTATTGAATCAGTTAAAAGACTGCCGGATACAATTGCCGGCGCAGAAATCGTCAAGCTTGAGATACCAACCATCATATTTAAATCCCTGGATAAAATAGATGAAGCAATCAGCAAAGAGAATCCGGATGTCATTCTGTCGATCGGCCAGGCTGGCGGACGCAGTGATATTACAGTTGAACGCGTCGGCATCAACTGTGATGACTGCCGCATTGCAGATAACGGCGGCAATCAGCCAGTAGATGAAAAGATATTTGCAGATGGACCGGATGCCTATTTCTCTGCCCTGCCTATAAAGGCCATGGTTGAGAATATTAAAAAAGCAGGCATTCCTGCTTCAATCAGTGATTCAGCCGGTACATTTGTATGCAACCACGTATTATATGGTGTCCGTCATATATGCGAAACAAAGTATCCAGGCAAAAAGAGCGGATTCATTCATATTCCGTTCATGACAGAACAATGCGTAGGCAGAAGAAATACACCTTGCATGAGTCTTGATGACATTGTCAGAGGTTTGACTGCAGCAATTGAAGCCATTGTAGAAAATCCAACCGATATTAAAGTAACCGGCGGAAAGATCTGCTAGCTATGAAAGATGACCAGACATATGTCTGGTCATCTTTTTTATGCCGCAGAAGCTGTATCTGTTGCCGTATCAGTTGCTGCATTCCCCGGCTGTGTTCTGCCGCCGCCCATTCCGTTCTGTGTCCCTGAGGCACTTGTATTGATGTAGGACACAGTATCGTCAGCACTGATAGTTCCAAGCTTTGTCCCATTCTGTACAACGGTATATGTTTTCCCGGTTTCCAGAAGTTCAGAAGAGAATTCAACCACTGACCAGGATTTGTCTGAAGTATAGCTCAGTATTGTATTGCCATCTTCGTCCTCTATTTCAACTGCCGAAGAAGTGTCTGTTGCTCCTATGACTGCAGTTCTTACTGCGGAGGTGTCAGATGGCGTCATGAGCATTCCTGCTGCACTGCCGGCAATCAGCGTGCCGCCATTTACCGTGAATGATCCATCATAATCCAATGAACCATTTCCAGCATTTTCAGGACCATAGATTGTTACCGTACCATTGTTCATAGTGCCAGAGCCATTGATATCCAATCCATCACCGCCAGCATTGATCACAATTGTTCCGCCATTGATGACCAATGAATCTGTTTCGCCGCCAGTCACATTGATTCCATCATCTGATGAAGTCAGATCCAGTGTGCCGCCATTCACTTCAATGTAAGGCGCTTCTAGTGCTTCAAAGCTGGCAGTTACTGTAACAGTACCATCATTGATAATAATGCTTCCATCACTTGCTAGAGCCTTGCTCGATACCGTGCCGTCATCTGTACTCTGTTCTGCAGAGAATGGATCTGTCTGCCCTGAAGGCATCTGCCCATTCATTCCGCCTGGCTTCATGCCTGATCCTGCACCGCCCTGTGTTTTCGAAGTGGCGCCGGTTGTAGAATCTGTATCTTCGGTTGCGCCGGTTTCTGTATCTGTACCTTGCCGCTCTGATGGGGCTGTCATCTGATTCATTGATCCTGAAACAGAGGCTGAATTGCCGCTGCCGTTAATGGTTATATTCCCAGAATCCACCTCTAGAAGCACGCCTGCCTGAATTCCTTCATTGCCTGCATTTACATCAATTGCAGATCCATTCAGGATGATCGTTCCGCTTTCTGCATCATCATCCTTGCCGGCTTTGATGCCATCTCCCTGCGCATCTGCCGATACCGTGCTGTTATAGATCAAGAGCGTATCATTTGCATCAAGCCCATCATCCACAGCCGTAACACTGAGATCAGCCTGAACTATCTTCAATGAATCATTGCAACTGACAGCATCATTGCTGTTTCCGTTTACTGTCAGTTTTCCCGATCCGTTAATGACCAGATCATCCTTGCTGTATACAGCAGCGGTAACGTCTTCATATGCTGCTGTATCATATGATGCCGCATCATTCAATGTATTCTCGGTTCCTGAAACAGAAGTGATGATCACCTTATCAGCCACTTCAACATAAATGACTGGTCCATCTGTGCTGGTTATATCTGCCTGATTCAGAATAATTCTGACTGTGCCGGAACCTTCAGAATTGACTGAAATAGTTCCATCATTCCAAGTGCCTGAGAAAACATATACACCTGCAGATGTGATCTTGGCTTCTGTATCTGTCACCGTTATGCCGCTGCCCTCAGAGGAGGCAGTACTGCCGTTCAGTGCAATCTTGACGGCACTTGATTCATCATAGGTTTCTATGCTGTCTTCATCGTCAATATCGACAGAACTGTCCTGTGTCTTAGATGTCAATGATACGGCTGAATCTGTAGATGAAGCTGAGGATGATGCTGTGCTTGAGCAGCCTGCCACAAGGGCTAGAATGCTCAATGCTATGATTGTCTTTTTCATATTTTCTCCTACAGTTCACTGCTGCTTTCGGCCTGCCGTGAACATACAATTGCCAGATTTCCATTTCTGATGCGCAGCTGGTCAATCATCTTTTTCTCGTCTTGCGCTTTTTTAAGAATTATGTCATAACTGAGCTGGAACATTGATCCCAGATTGACTGTCTTCACACTGTTCAGACGGAATGAATCGGTGAATTCAGGAAGCACCTCGCTGAATGCGGAAGCATAATCCAGATCTTCAGGAACAGTGATCTTCAGAATTCTCAGATTGTCATTGGGATTGAGAAAACCAGTTCTGGTAAACAGTGCATACAGGAAACTGATCAGAATGCTCATTCCCAGAGCCAGCCATACATACCCCATACCAGACGCCAGACCTACCGTCATTGCCAGGAAAATGATGACAATATCTGTTGCCTTGCCAGGCAAAGAGCGGAAGCGAACCAGTGAAAATGCACCGGCTACTGCTACTCCTACTCCCAGGTTGTCATTGACAAGCAGTATGACTATCTGCACTACCGCCGGCAGAATGGCAATTGCAATGCTGAAGCTTTTTGATGTCTTTGAACAGTAATGCGCAACAAGCGCAATAATGATGCCGCATAGAATACTGACGGCAAAGCAGATCATAAGCTGTGTCAATGTGATACCTGCCGTTGTACCTGTATATACTGAATCAAGCATGCAGTTCACCTCCTTCTGTGATTTCTGCATATGGTCTTGCATACTGCATCGCCATATCTGGAATAACTATTTCTTTTGTTTTCTGCTGCTGCAGTTTTGAATAGATTGCACCGTATTTCGAGAATGAATTCTTATATATATTCATGGAAGTAAGTATTTCACACAGCCACATCGGATATCTCTTCATAGCCTTTATTTCCATAAGAACCGTATTAGAATCACTCATCAGTGTTTCGTTTCCAAGTTCATACAGTGACAGATTGTCTGTGCGATAACGGATATGATAGTCAAATGTGATTCTGAGATCCTCTTCATTGATGCCTGCATACGCCATTCGATCATAGGCGAGATACAGCTTCTTCTGCAGAGAATACAGATTCTTCATATAATCAATTTCATCGGCTATCTGTCCATGCACAGAATGCGGTATGCCATGTTCCAGATAATCTTCTGCTTCCTGAATATCCAGAGTGATTCTGCGCTTGTTTCCAAGATCCATGTATTTCTTCTTGATCTCCAGGAACACCTTTGTGCCTGCATGCGGCTGTCCATAGCAGCGCAGACGCAGCTTCTCCTTATATTCTGGTTTTTCCAGGCAGGATATTACCATGGCGCTGTCAGATGTATCATAGTAAATCGAATGAATTGTATACTTGGCATATCTATCAGGGCGCAGAAATCCTTCCGCCTTCATCTGGATCTTCTGTGCCTGTGCGGCAGTGATCAGATACTTGTTTTCTACTCTCTGGAATACACTGTTTTCATTCATGGCAAGCTCCTCCTGCAGGTAAAGAATAGATAAAGTTTCTGTAAATCAATTGACAGCCGATTGAATTCTCTGTGAAGATTGCGAAAAAAAAGACTCATCAGCACTGATCGGTCTTAGTCATGCTTTGAATCGCACCATTTCGTTACAGAGTCTGCCATTCGCTTCATATTCCAGCCCATCAGAGGTCCGAATGCAACAGCAAATATAATGGTTCCTTCTCTTATACTAAGAGGACCGCCAAAGAAGAAGTACAGTATCAGAATAATGAATATGCAGATGAAATCAACATCCTGCCTGACCTTGGCAAACGGCCGGCCGATCTTCTTTCCGATCTGCAGGCATGAGCCTTCCAGCGGATATCCAACCATTCCGCTACTCATTGTAAGACCGACACCGAATGAGAGTATGAGTATTCCCGCCAGCAGTACCAGCAGACGGACAATGTAGCTGCTGAATGAAAGACTGGCAAAGATATCATAATAGAACAGATTGATAGTCAGTCCTAAAAGCCATGAGTATACCAGCTGAAGCAGAAGAATCGGCTTGTAATCCTTTTTCATCAGAATAATCTGCAGAAAAGCACAGCTGATATTCATAATCATGCCAACCGTTCCTACCTTGATGCCGCTCATGACAGATATGGACATAGTCAAGGCATCATAGCTTCCCAGACCGATATCCGCCTTCATAGTCAATGCAGCCGCAGCCCCTACAATGACTGAGCCAAGCAGTTCAACGCCAAGATGTCTGAAAAACGCTTCTTTCGTTATTCCAGCCATAGAAACCTCGTTTCAAAATACTGTTCAGTGAAGCCGACTGCATTGATCACATCCGTCTTATTGAAATTTCTGCTGGATGCAGCAACCCATTTTGTTTCCGAATCATCTTTTCTATATATGATTGCAATGACAATGCCGGTAAATGTTTCAAGAGCTTCTTCAGGACCATATACATACACATCCTGAAATGCACCGTCCCCAGCTGTCATTCCATCCACATAGCCATAGTTCAGCGGATACTGCGTGTCCGGATAGAATGGATGCAGAGATCCATATGGACGATCTATCGTGACTGTTACAGTCCTGCCAAGCCATTCTTTGCCAAGCAGCTTCTCCATCATTATTCTGTTTTTCTCTGCATTTCCGCTTGTTTTTTCAAATCCAAAAGATGCAAATGCAGCAATTGCCTTTTCAGGTACAGAAGCAGTGATTCTATATATGCCTGCCTGCTGTGCCTTGGCAGCAAGTTCCTGTATCAGTTCTCTGCCGATCCCCTGCTTCTGTTCCTGCGGGCGGATATACATCAGTTCAATCTGATAGGTTTCTGGATCAAATGCCAGAAAGCCCTTCAGATCACGGTCAAATGCACCGATATACTTGAGGTTTTCATTATCAAAAGATGAAGGCATCATCTTCGAAGAATCACTGATGTGCCCGGCATTGGCGTCATTCGCAAGTACTTCTCTGATTATATTGCCGGCATCATAGCGTTCTTCCGGCATCATATCTCTGAGCCGGATCATCAGATATCAAGCTGGGAATCATAGAGTGGGAATGCACCCTTGACTGCTTTCTCTTCAAGTTCTTCTGAATATGCTGCAACTGAAACAGGTATTTTCTTGCTGAGAGGTTCAGCAACTTCCTTGATGCTGGCAAACAGCTGTGCATCCGGTTTCTCAGCATCAACAATCAGCAGGAAAGCCATGGCCGGTCCGGATATCATTTCCTTCAGCCAGACCCGGCTGACTGATTTCATTTCCTTGCAGGCATCATGCACTGCATTGACCATCTGTGTCGGATAGACAGATGGTTCAGTAAACATAACATTGGCACCTGGAGCAAATGGCTGTGCCTGCGTCTCATTGCCAGACACAAGTCTTTCAATCAGTGCCTTTGGTATAATGATATTCTCACTCATCGGGTTGATGACAATACCCTCTGCCTGGTTATTGGGATTCTGCAGCATGGAAGCATATTCATTCAGTGTACGTACGATCTGCTGCTGGCTCCCCGGCTGACTGACATGCAGTTTCTGTGCTTCGGCGTGATCCGTGAAAGCCGGGAAGAATGTCTTCCCTTCTCTTGTGTTAACAAGAACAAACTTGATTTTTGCATTCTTTGGAATCTGGATTCTGCCCTTCTGATCCGGTTTCATGGGAACATCAAATATAGCCGGTGCAAGCAGCTTTGCATCTTTCAATGCAGCAAACAGCATATCCTGGTGTTCTTTGGACTGTTCTTTCTTGAGTGTGTCGATTGCCTCCTTCAGTTTTGGATTGGCAATTGGTTTCATAGTTCCATTTTTAGTATTTGTCATGTTTTCTCTCCATTCATAAGTATAGTCAAATATGGATATTTTCTCAATGCATCCGTCTGTTGTATTTCCATTAATGCTTCATATATGGATATAATACTCTTATCTGTAAAAGACATATCTGAAAGGAACATACTCTTATATGAAAAAAATAACATGGAATTCACCGGTTATTCTGTCATTTGTACTTGTCAGCGGTGCCGCACTGCTGCTGAACTGGGCAAGCGGCGGATGGGCAAACCGCTATCTGTTCAGTGTATACAGCGGGTCTCTTCTCGATCCTCTTTTCTATGTACGGCTGTTCGGGCATGTTCTTGGCCATGCCAGTCTTTCCCATTATTCCGGAAATATGATTCTGATCCTGCTGATCGGGCCTCTTCTTGAAGAAAAGTATGGCAGTCAGAGACTGCTTTCCATCATTGCAGTCGTTGCCTTGACGACCGGCATCATGCATATTCTTCTAGACGGCAATACAGCCCTGCTGGGTGCTTCCGGAGTTGCATTTGCCTTCATGCTTCTAGCGTCTGTCACCGGAAGAGGAAGCGGTATTCCTCTGACTCTAGTCATTGCAGTAGTCTTCTATATCGGTCAGGAAATCATGACCGGAATGACTTCAGCCGATCAGATATCCCAGCTGACACATATTATCGGCGGAGCCATCGGCGGTATTTACGGCATGATTCTGCGGCCGAAGAGGAGGTAATCATGTTTGATTATAAGCATTCTGTCATCTACCAGATCTGGCCTCGCTCATTCTTTGACAGCAGCCATGATGGCATCGGTGATATTCAGGGCATCATCAGAAAGCTTCCTTATCTTAAGAAACTCGGTGTGGATGCGATCTGGATCTGTCCTCTTTATCAGTCGCCGAATGACGACTATGGCTATGACATCTCTGACTATTACTCTATCAATCCTGAATACGGGACCATGGCAGATCTGACTGAACTGATCCATAAGGCAAAGGATGCAGGGCTTCAGATTATCATGGACCTGGTTGCCAATCACACGTCCACAAAGCATAAATGGTTTCAGGAAGCACTGAAGGATCCTTCCTCTCCATACCGGGATTATTACTACTTCAGAGAAGGCAGAAATGGACAGCCTCCGAACAACTGGCTCAGCTTCTTCGGCACTTCCGCATGGACAAAGGCCGAAGGAAATATGTACTATCTGAATCTGTATGCTGAAACCCAGGCAGATCTCAACTGGAATAACCCTGCTGTACGCATTGCCATTCAGAATATCATGAACTTCTACCTGGATATGGGAGTATCCGGTTTCAGAATGGATACCATCAATACAATTGATAAGAAGGAAGGCCTTCCTGACAAGAACCCGGATAAAGAAGGTCTGCAGTTTGCGGATGACTATATTACAGATAGAGAGAATGTCAGAGTCTGGCTGAAGGAAATCAATGAGAAAGTACTGCAGCCGCATGATGCCTTTGCCTTGGGTGAGGGAATTATGGTTACTCCTGAGAAAGTCATTGAGTATACAAAGCCTTCTCATCACGAACTGAATATGATGTTCCAATTTGATCTGATCACGCTTGGATACGGCGAACTTGGCAAGTATGACTGCCGCAGACTGTATCATTATTCACATGCCGATTTCAAACGGATCACCCGTCTCTGGCAGACACAGATGCTGAAGAATGATGGCTATATAGGCAATTATCTTTCCAATCATGACCACCAGCGTTCGCTGAATCACTTCGGCGATGTGCATCTGTACCGCAGCAGAAGTGCAAAGATGCTTGCACTGTACAACTTTGCTTTATATGGAACTCCATTCATCTATCAGGGTGAAGAAATTGCCATGGTCAATCCGCATCTGAAGGAATCTGACTGGAAAGACTATGAATGCCTGCATTCATGTCAGGCCATGACTTCCATTCTTGGCATCCCGCCATTCATTGCAAAGATTCTTTCTTCTTTGGTAACACGTGACAACAGCCGCACGCCAGTACAGTGGAATGCTTCCGCCAACGCCGGCTTTACGGACGCAAAACCGTGGATGATGGTCAATCCTGACTATCAGAAATGGAATGTCGAACAGCAGATGAATGATCCTGAATCCGTATGGAATTTCTATCATCGGTGCATAGAGATCCGCAGATCGCACGAAGCATTATGCACTGGCGATTTCCAGGAGATTCTCGCCGATCATCCTTCTGTTCTTGCCTTCTATCGAACAGATGAAAAAGAGAAACTGCTGATCATCATCAATCTGTCAAAGATGCCGGCTTCTATCCATCTGCCAGCAATGCAGGGAAGCGATATTCTCAGCAACTGTCCTTCCGTCAAACTGAAAGAGCATATGCATCTGAAGCCTTATGAGGCACATCTGTTCCTGATTCATTAATGAAGACTGCAGTGTGAGCTATCGTGAAGACTCACACTGCAGTTTTTCTTTCAGCAGATCCATCATGCTCATCGCCTGGTTATACCCCTGCCAATAGAATGACTCCAGGAGCTTCTTATCTTTTGTCAGTGTGCTCATCTGGCTGTCATCTTCCGGCATGATTACAAGCACTTTTCCCATTCTGCTGTATTCAAATGCCAGTCGGCATTCCAAATCACGCAGCTGATCCGACTTATAGACCTGCTTCAGAGTTTTTGGATACTGCTTCAATGCATGCGAATACAGAAGTGATTTTTTCTTCTTCTTTATTTCTTTAGGCCAGCGCGAGGACAGAATTACAACTGCTATGTCACAGCCTGAGTCAAATGCTCTTTGAACTGGCAATGGATCTGCAACACCGCCATCAAAGTATGGAACCTCATCAATGACTATCGGCTTGCTGATGACGGGAATGCAGCAGGTTGCTTTCAGTATATCGAGATTGCCTGGACGCATATCGTCTTTTGTGAAGTAATGAGCCTTGGCAGTCACAGCATCTGTTGCCGCAATTTCCATATAGGTAGGATTGCGCTTAAGTGCAGAAATATCAAGCGGATCCTTGCCGGTAAATGAGGATACCGTATCATACATGTAATTCAAACCGAAATACTGTCCGGTTTTCAGATAGCTATGCATGCCAAGAAAGTCTTTTTCATTTCCGTATTCATGAAAAAAGCGATAGGTTCTTTTGAACTGTCCAGCAAGAAAGGATGCTGTATTCGCTCCCCCAGCTGAAACACCGACAGCATAATCAAATCGAATCCCATTTTTCAGAAATGAATCTAGAACACCCGAAGCATAGATGCCCCGCATTCCTCCGCCTTCTACTACAAGTCCTGTCTTCATTTGTTTTCCCCAGTCTTCTTTCTTTTCCTTTTTGTATATCTCCAGAAAATCAGCAATGATATGCCGATCAGAACAGCAATAAACAGAATACTGTACCAGAATTCCCTTGATCCTGGTTTTGTGATTGTTTCACCGATCAGTGTGACCGCAATGGTAACAGGTGCCAGTCCCAGCATGCTTCCCAAGAAGTAGGATGAAAAACGTATGTGTTCTGCACCAAGGAACATAGACACCAAATCCAGAGGGAGCTGC
>CALEMD010000072.1 GCA_937902945.1 uncultured Erysipelotrichaceae bacterium
GCCTGCAGTTCATCAACATCTGATGTTGAACAAGTCGCAGATGCACAGACGGAATACGGATGCAGTGTCATCAATGTCTACAATGCCGGTGAATATATCGGTGATGGTGTACTTGAGAACTTTGAAAAGCAGTACAATGCAAAAGTGAATTATGACCTATTTGAATCCAATGAGATTATGTATACAAAACTTCTCGGCGGCAGTTCCTATGATGTACTGGTTCCTTCAGACTATACGATCCAGCGTCTGATAGAAGAGGGCATGCTGCAGAAACTGGACAAGGATGCCATTGAGAATCTGGCAAACCTGGATCCTGATGTTGTTGAGATGCAGAAAGCATATGATCCGACCCTCGAATATGCAGCACCTTATTTCTGGGGCAGTGTAGGAATTGTCTATAACACCACCACCGTCGATCAGGTACAGGTAGAGAAGGAAGGATACAACATCCTTCAGGATTCTCAGTATGCCGGCCGTGTCTATGTTTACGATTCACAGCGTGACAGCTTCATGATGGCTTTTAAGGCTCTTGGCTATTCAATGAATACCGAAGATGAATCAGAGATTCAGGATGCTTATCAGTGGCTCTTGGACATGGACAAGGCAGTTGATCCTTCCTATGTTACCGATGAGGTCATTGATGGCATGGTCAACGGTGACAAGGACATTGCTATCATGTATTCAGGTGATGCCGCATATGTACTTTCACAGAATGAAGATATGACATACTGGGAGCCGGAAAGCGGTACGAATACATGGACTGATGCCATGGTTATTCCAAGCAATGCTTCCTGCCCGGGATTGGCAAATGCATTCATCAACTACATACTTTCCTATGATGCTTCCTATGCAAATTCCTATACAGTAGGATATGCATCCACCAATCAGGAAGTACTTGATAAACTCAGCGGAGAAGGCGGAGAATACGAAGGCAATGTAGCCTATCTGCCGCGTACTGGCTATGCCAAAGATGAAGTGTTCGGATACAGTGAAATACTCAGAGAAGAACTTGGCGATCTCTGGAATAAAGTCAAAGTAAGCAACTGATGAAACAGCCCGAAAAGGGCTGTTTCATTCATTCGTTTCGGTTGCTTTTTCTGCCCGTGCCTCGTATAATAAAAAAGCACGAATGAAAAAGTGCTGAATGGTTCCTTAGCCAAGCGGTAAGGCAATAGACTGCAACTCTGTGATGCGCCGGTTCAAATCCGGCAGGAACCTCCATTTTTTATGGGGATATGGCGGAACTGGCAGACGCACAGGACTTAAAATCCTGTGGTGGTGACACCGTGTGGGTTCAAATCCCATTGTCCCCACCAGTTATTCGCTTAGATAGACGCCGCATGAAGATGCGGTTTTTATTTTGCTTAAGAAGAAAGAGAACCTGTTTGTACAGGTCCTCAGAATACTATGAATGACGCTGTTTGAATGAATGCATTTTATTGAGCAGATACAGCAGAAGGATGAGCAATGGTACAGATACCATCCAAAGATATGGATAGGTGTAGTCAGAGATTCCTGTAGAAGCAACTGTCTTGTAGGTGTTCGCAATCCCTATCTTAGTCAGACCGTTGTTAAGGGTTCCAGTGACGGTTGATGTATTCTGCTGTACAGAGGAAGTAAGATTAGGAAGGATCGTTGTTATATCTGAAGTATATCCATCCGCTGTTTCAATTATTGTGTAGGTACTTCCTGTGCTCATACCACTGATGATCAGATATTCATTCTCTTTCAGTGATAATACAGATGCTGTGTTGGCAGATACAGCGGTTGATGAAAGCAGAGTATTATATTTACTATAACGATCTGCAGATGCATCGGAGCTCAATGTGACAGAGATACTGAAGTCTTTCGTTCGGTCTGCGTAAGCTCCTGAAAGAGATTTGCTTATCTTAAGCAACGGCTTGTTAACGTTATTGCGAATGTAATAGGAATAGTTGCCATTTGGAACATTCCCCGATTCTGTTAGATCAGTGGATTCAATTTTGACAATATCATTCGTAGTAGAAGATGTTTCAGCATCTGTGTAATCTGGACTGTGTACAGTCTTAAAGGGGAAGATGTTTGCCGTGGTTTGTTCACTGTCAACGGTCATGATCCACTGGCCGAGTGGTGTGAGATAAGCATCTGGGGTCAGCGTCTCAATGATGGCATAGGTGCCATCTTCCATCCATCCGCAGTCGACTAGCCCGGTGGCTAGAACATTCTGGAAGGTAGTCTGAGTTGTCTGGGTGCCATCTTGATTTCGATAAGCATAAGTGGTCCAATCAGCACTGCCATCATAATAGGAAGGAGTTCCAGTACCGGTATACTTGTAGATCTGGAAGGTTGCCTGTGCAGCAAGAGGG
>CALEMD010000073.1 GCA_937902945.1 uncultured Erysipelotrichaceae bacterium
TTTAGCGTATACTGATATACAGAGGTGATTCTATGATCGGAATCTATCTGCTTGAACAGTTAGCGGCTTTTCAGGAATATGGAACACTGAGTGAATCCGCTGAACATCTGCATCTAAGCCAGCCTTCTCTTTCAAGATCCATGCAGAAGCTGGAAAAACAGCTTGGTGTTAAACTGTTTGAAAGACATAAGAACAAGCTTATTTTGAATGATACAGGAATACTCGCAGCCAGCTATGCATCACGCATTCTTGCGGATGAAGCGGAAATGGAAACACAGATTGCCCTGCATGTCAGAAACAAAACAGCACTTTCGATCGGCAGCTGCGCTCCCGGTCCTCTGATGAATATCCTTCCTTCCCTTGCCGGAAGATGTTCTGAGATGACTGTTTCCTCAGATTTGACGACTGAGGAAGAACTGCTGAAGGGCCTGTATGCAAATCAATACCAGATGATCATTCTGAATCATCCTGTATCTTCTGAAGAGTACACCAGTACAGAATACGTCACTGAACATCTGTACCTGTCTGTCAACCGGATGCATCCTGCGGCTTCCTATCATTCCATCACCTTCAAAGAGATGGATGGGCAGAACTTTATCATGTATGCCAAAGTCGGTGTGTGGGATGCACTGGTACAGAAAAAAATGCCTCATGCAAAGTTTTTCCGTCAGGAAAATCTAGAGGCATTAAGCGAGATCACGGATAATTCGGATCTTCCATCATTTGCGACTGACATTGCACTTCATTATCAGTCAGACAGACACAGCAATCGCATTACTATCCCCTTCTCTGATTCTGATGCTTCAATAACTTTCTATATCATATGCAAAGTTTCTGCAGACAGCAGACTGAAACAGATCATCAGACAGATTATATCGGCTGTCTGATTTACTTCAGGAGTCTATGATCGATGGTCATATTGCATTGTCTGCCATCCATTGTATAGGTGATTTCACAGTCGCCATTTTCTTCCATTGTGACATGCACATCCTCTGCATTTTCAGCCAAGTGGCGGGATCTCTGATACTGCTTTTTCATATCTTCT
>CALEMD010000074.1 GCA_937902945.1 uncultured Erysipelotrichaceae bacterium
AGGATATGATAGGATCTCAGGAGGACAGATGATCTTATGAAGAAGTATCTAGGTATTGATTTAGGCGGCACAAATGTAAGAGTAGGAGTAGTCACAGAAGATGGTACCGTTCTTCAGCAGGTAAAGTCAGTTTCCTATGCACAGGATGGTGTCACAAAAGTTCTTGATAATCTGAAGCAGATGGTTTATGGAATTGAAGACTATAAATCATGCAGCGGCATCGGTATCGGACTTCCTGGTCCATGTGATACAGTTCATGGGAAAATGGTTCTTTCTACAAACCTTCCGGGATTTGCAGGCTATCCAATGGTTGAAGAACTGCAGAAGGATTTTGGACTTCCGGTTTTCATTGACAATGATGCAAATGTTGCCGGTCTTGCGGAAGCAAGAGTAGGAGCGGGCAAAGGACTGCCGATTGTCTTCTACATAACAATGTCTACAGGCATCGGCGGAGGATTGATCGTCAATGGACAGACAGTGTCCGGCCGCAGCGGATTCACGGGAGAGATCGCCAATCTGATCATCGACCGCAATCGCAAGAAAGTAAACTATCTGAATATCGGTGCAATTGAAAATGAGGCAAGCGGCACCGCTATTAAGCGCAAGGCAAAGGAAGCAATGCCAGACCGCACATTTGAACATACAGGACAGGTTATTGATCTGGCTGTTGAAGGGAATATGCAGGCAAAGATGATCTTTGATCAGTTTACATATGATCTGGCGCAGATGTTCTCGGAAATCGGCGCAGTGCTGGATCCGGATATGTATGTTATCGGCGGAGGCATGACAAAGTCAGCAGATAAATTCATGCCGACTGTCATAGAAAAATATCGCACTCTTGTTCATGAACAGCTGAGAGATACTCCGTTTGCATTGGCAAAGCTGGAGGAACCGGGTATCATCGGCGCAGCTATGCTTCCGATCAGCAAAGGATGCTGAAACAACACTGAAAGGACCTTCTATGTACCATATTTCCGACTGTAAAAAATATAACCGCTGTCCGCGCCTATTTGTTAACGACCGCATATATGAGAAACAGGTATTTCGCCCGTTTGTCCGCCTTGATGAGGCTGTT
>CALEMD010000075.1 GCA_937902945.1 uncultured Erysipelotrichaceae bacterium
GATACAAGCCAGAAGAAAAGCTCCTATACAGAGCGTTCCTTCAAAATCACTTCTTATTTATTGACTTCCTGTTTATCACTTTGTTGATATTCCGCAATTACTTGACACTACCACAAATACTATTTCTGTATTCTCTTGTTTTACATGAATTTCCCCTTTCTATGCACCAATTCCCATTATCGGTGTATTATTTTAAGTAATTAGCTTATGTGGGAGGCAATCATGAAAAATCATTCAATGTTTGTGTTTGCTGTCACCATTATATGCACACTGTTTTCAACTGGGTGCACAAGTTCATCAGCCAGTATTTCCAAAGCCGCATCACAGAAAGAAGATATCATAGAATCTTCTCCAACAGCAGTACCTGCAGCAACCGTTAAACCAACCAAAGCACCTATTGCTACTGCAAAGCCAACAGAAGAAACTGTTCCTACCTGCAATGGACTGCAGGTAAAACACAACTGTGAATTGCAAGGTGTAATGTATTCAACCTATATCTACCACCCAGCAGTTGCCGCAAAAACGCATGTAGAAACACAGACAACTACAGAGCAGGTTGTCAGCGGATACTGTACTCTCTGCAATGACGGAACCTATTCACCAACATGCGCTACAGGAAGAGGTGCCTGTTCACATCATGGCGGGGTAGCACAATTCAATGCTCCTGTTTACAGCAATCAAACCAGCACCAGCGAATATACAGTTGTCGATTCTCCAGCTGTGGATGCTTATTATGAAACAGTTGAGAAGTGATTCGCTTTTCATTTATCTTATTAAAACCAAGCACTGTCTGAGATAGTCTACTCTTCAGTGCTTATTCTCTTTTCACTTTAGACTGTTCTTTTCAAAACAAAGCGCTAAATTCGTATGCCGTTCCAGTGAATGGCATTCTTTCTTTATAAACTGCCATGATTCTTGATATCCATTAACCACAGCTATTTCTGAATCACTGATCATTTTCAAGAATCCTTCCGGATCTGCTTTGTATTTTCCCGCAAATGCAAAGGCATTGTCTCTTTTCTCGTCACCGTCTGTATTCATCCTTTTATACAAAACATGGTCGAGATTAGAGGACATATAGAACAAATGATACGGAATACTTTTCCCCAAAATCAAGCTGCAATTCAAAAGACGTTTAATATTCTGTGATTGCTGAAGAATTCAGTCAATGATACTCAGTGGGTCAGAAACCCTGATTTCAGAAAGACCATAAAATGGTTTCTGATATGCAGGATCGTGCACAACACATGTCTCAGGAACAAAGGCACCATCCGCATCTGTGATATGGATGATTTCACGATAGTCACTTATTTTGAAAGAATATCTGTTTCCTTCTGTTTTAACGATGCCCGTAACTTTGTTTACAATATTGCTCGGATTATTCCGCCTTTGCGTTGTAATATCACAACAACATACATGAACTAGTACTTCATCCGGCATAAACAGTTTTCGGAATATGCCTTCAAGTGCTACCAACTCCGCCAGCATTCACTTTCAGCAGTAAACTGAACTCACCGCTTGCCATTTATTGTTTTTTTCATCCCTGCCAAATCATCCTCTCCCATGTATAATAGTTATAGTTTCACCACTCGGAGATCTTATGAATAAGAAAATCATTGTATCAATTCTATGTATTGCCCTATGCGGATGCAGTTCATCAAGCAGTACTTCTGCAAGCACCCCTGCTTCAACTGCCGCCCCTACTGCATCGGTACCGGTCACACTGACCACTGGCAACTACATGGATTACATAGATAAATCACAGACTGTCTCTCTTATAGAAGACTGGAATCATACATACAGAGTCATGGCTCATGCCATGGGCGGTATAGACAACCATGACTACACAAACAGTCTTGATGCCTTTGTACAGAACTACAATGAAGGCACAAAATTATTTGAGATTGATCTAGAAAGAACGGAGGAGGGAGATATTGTACTCACCCACACCTGGAAAGACTTCCGAGCAATGCTTGAAGGATATGATGGTGTTGAAAACTGGTCTGCATTCACCAATGATGAGTTTAAAAGTGCAAAGATCTATGGTTCCTATACAACTTTGAGCTTTGCAGATCTATTGAATATCATGGAAGATCTTCCAGATTTCTATGTCATTATTGATTCTAAGACATTTGATACAGAACTGACTGCCGATATGTATAACCAGGCAGTTGCACAGATCAAAGAAAAAGATCCAGAACTGCTGAAGCGGTTTGTACCGCAGGCATACAACCCAGACGTCTATGAAGTTGTATCAGGATATGGTTTTGATAAGATCATCTATACTCTCTACTCCATCTATGATACAGGTGATCCGCAGAAGATTTATGAATTCATCAAAGACAACAACATCCCTGTTGTTGTCATGCATATGGATAATGACTGGGCAGAGAAAGTCATTACAGATATCTATTCCTACGCCAAGTCTCAGAACTATGAGAATAACTTCTCTATCTACATTCATACTGTCAATGATCCAGTACAAGCTGTTGATGTAGTGAATGAATATCACTTCTTCGGCATCTACTCAGATTTCATCAGTGAATCAGAATTCGATAAGCTTCTCTCATAAAAGGATGCCAGCATTACTTGGCATCCTCTGTTTTTACTGCATAGTAATCATTCTGTATGATCAATTGAGAGATGCTGATCTCTTCAAATACCTGATCTGTCTTATCTTCTATTTCTGCATCGGTTATACTGCCATATTTGATCACTGTCTGCTTGGTTGAATTGTAGTACGCTTCATCATTCAGCCAGCTGTAATCACTGAACAGTACTGTTCCTTCAAAGTCAGGATCCAGTGCATCTGAGCCATTGATCAGTTTCCCATTGATATCTACCCCAAACAGATTGCATATAGTTGGATAGATATCATAGGTAGAGGTTACATAGCTGATCTGCCTGCTCTTCATATTCGGTGTGTAGATGATGAACGGTGTCTGATACATCTCTACGGTGTTATAGGTATCCCCATAATACTCCTTCAATG
>CALEMD010000076.1 GCA_937902945.1 uncultured Erysipelotrichaceae bacterium
CCCCATTGACCTTCATGAAGCATATGCAGAGTTAGAGCCAGGTGCGAACGTATGAACAGGGTACTCATAAAATGGCTTAGGCTATATCAGTCATTTGATTGAACATAGCGTGAAAAAATGTTGATTCATTGTTTATGTCATCTAGATATTGGAAGAAACCTACATGGTTTAATGAAGCGGCGATTAAACATATGGATAACAGAGAGCAAACAATAATATTTATTATGGATCTGTTTTTCCTGGTGTGTTTTTTAATGAACAGCAGAATAAAGAAAACAATTATGCTTATTAGAACACTCGGTAATAGTGATTTCAAAAGAAAACTATTCAGTATTTCACTTGAAGTACTTTCAATTGGTGTGCTCAAAGTGAAGATGATAGACTTCATGTCTATATTGCCAAAGACATTAATAGCCCAGTTGGCTGAAAAACAAGCTGTGATACCAACAAATAATAGAATGGATTCAACAACAATAGAGAACATATATAGACCTCTTTAATGGAAATAGTATAATGCTAATTATTTTGTATCTGTGTCATTTTTTTCGTGGATCCCAATATGCTGTGCAAGGGTTTTTAGCTTGTATTCAAGAATGCTTATTCTCAAGTAAAGAAAGAAAACCAAACAATACAGAATGAACATCATTAATAGAAACAAGGTATTCATTGGTGCAATAATGCCAAGTATTTTGGATAGATTGTAGATGATGGTAGGGAATACACTGATTAGAATTAAACCGATTGACCATAGAATCCAAATGACAGCCATTTGAGTAGACAATTTGCTCTTTTTGATAAAGCGAATAATCGCAATAAATACGATAATTGAAATAATAACTAAGAAAACCTGCAATTGAATGGGCATAGTATTTTCTCCTAAGCTAGAAAGATAATGGATAATATCATAGAAATCATATATTTAGCGGAAGGCCAAAGCTGATTGTACATACTTGCTCCGCTGAGGCGTGGTTTCATACTGACTTGGATTTCTTCAATTTTAGCATTATGACGGAACTGAAGAACTAAAGTATCCGGCTCAGGATCCCGGTTCATTGTATAGGCATAGTCAAATAGCATCTTTCTATTCAGCATTCTCATGCCGCTGGTTGGATCTGTAATGGTCTTATGAGTCTTCACTTTTATCAAAAAAGTTAATATTCTAGAGCCAATCATTCTTAGTGAAAGGTCCTTCTTTTTGTTTAAAAACCGTGAGCCAATCACAATATCTGCACCATTTTCAATCTTTTCGATCATTTCTGGTATGAATTTGGCTTCATGCTGCCCATCACCATCAAATTGAACGGCACAATCATATCCATTTATATATGCATATTTATAACCTGCCTGAACAGCACCGCTAAGTCCTAGATTAACAGGAAGGTCAATGTGGTTGAAATGGTTCTCATCAAGAATAGTGGCTGTATTGTCTGTTGAACAGTCATTTATGACTAAATAGTCGCATGTTTCCAGAGTGCTTGAAATATCGTGAATGGTATTCACGATATTGTCTTGTTCGTTGTATGCGGGAATAATGATCAGTACTTTCATGACGTATCAATTCTATAATAAATACCCGGTTCAAACAATGAGATTCATACATTCCAATCAAATTCCAATAAAATGTCGGTTGATTTCCTGTATACTGATAATTGCGATGGAAAAACGTTGTTTAGTGGTACCTGGGACATTCATTCCCTTTAATGAAACAATCACACAGTTGGTGTATAAACAGCTGCGCCTTTTGCCTTTAAAATATGATGTATGTGCTTTATTTGATAAAGCAGATCCAAAACTTCAAGAATATCTTCTGAATGATCCGAATTATGTTAAATTTCATGTTTCTTATGTGATGAATGATAATGATGTCAGGTTTTCTATTCATAATATCAATCTGTTTAAAGGATTGCATAATATGAAAAAATATATAAATGCAGCCATTTCGATGTATGACGGGCATGAATATCTGTATACGAGCAGTTTTCCGTGCTACAGCATACGTGTGGGTGTAGAACTAAAGAAACAGAACCCACAAATGAAATGGATTGCAAATTTTTCTGATCCGATTAACCATAGCCCCTATAAATATGACCAGGAAACCTATCAATCATATAGTTTTCCTGAAAAAATAGCTTATAAACTCTATTGTAAATACTATGTGGTAGATCAAGATGAAATAGATGCTTTTGAAAAGGCGGATCTATTGGTATTTATTTGTGAAGAACAAAGAGATTTTATGATACAGCAGTATTTAAAGTATGCAGGGAATATATCAGAGGAAACAATACTGAATAAGTGCATTATAGTACCATTGAATTATGTGCCTGAATGGAATGATATGACTCCAGTGAAAAAGGAGATGAAATCAGATAGCTATACACTTTCACATTTTGGCCGTGTTTATGGACTGCGGCTGATAAAGGAATTTATATATGGATTGCAGATCTTCATAAGTGAAAATCCAAATGTCAAACTTAAAATTATTCAGTATGGTGTTTTTCGCAAAAGTGATCGCAAACTGATACATAAGTTAAAACTAGATTCTTTCTTCGAAATACATGAAAAGGTTTCTTATTCAAGATGCATAGATAAAATGAGAGACAGTGATTGGGTTTTGCTGTTTGATACAATTCTTCCTGAAAAAGAGATTCAGCCATATCTTCCTTCTAAGCTTGTTGAGTACAGTCTTCTTCAAAAGGATGTATTGGCAGTAACTGTTAATACGTCTCCAACCTATAGAATTATGAAGAAGACCGATGCGATTGTATGTGCATATGATCGCTACGCAGTAGCAAAAGGTTTAAAAAATATGATTATTGATCATATGCCAAGTAAAGTTGAATATAGATATACAAATGAAGATGCTGTGGAGATACTCAAAAATCGCATTGAAAAACTGTGATATGTAAATGGTTATCCAAAATTCATTATCGATCTGTATCATCAGAGCGTTTCATCAGGATGAGAAGAATTGATCTGCACAAAGTATCTAACGGTTATACTGTATAATGATCTGGCAACGAAAGGTACGGCATGGATACATCCTCTAGAACAAGCAATTCAATAAAAAATATACTATCTATATTGATTATTCAGATCAGTGCAGTGGTTTACTCGCTGGTAATTAAGCGTGCATTGCTGCAGAATTTTTCGATTGAGCTAATAGGAGTAGGCAACCTGTTTGATACGTTTATTGGCTCATTTAACATATTGGACGCTGGATTTTCATCGTTGCTTTCATTCTATCAGATCGGAAGAGCGTCGTGTAGGGA
>CALEMD010000077.1 GCA_937902945.1 uncultured Erysipelotrichaceae bacterium
CCTGTCAATTCTCAATTATGCCAAGTTCCAAAGACCCGTATCAAGAAACAAGATATAAATTTAAAATGATGTATAATCGTGTATAATAATAATCCTAATTCTGAAGTATGTCATTTGCCAGTGAAATAGTGGAGTATTTCTATATATCGAGAAAGATATTATCATTTGAGGAGAGTAACAATAATGAAAGAGATGAATCAAGATAGTTCTACAATTGCATGGAACGCTATGGGTGATGAATGGTTTGAATTAGCACAAACAGGAGAAAGTAGAAATTGTTTTATTATGCCCAATATGCTTAATTTCATTGGGAATGTAAAAGATAAAAAGATTTTGGATTTGGGATGTGGAGAAGGTGGCTATTCAAGGGAACTTGCTAAAAGAGGCGCACAACTTGTTTCAGTTGACTGTTCGACGAAAGCCATCGAGTATGCTGTTTCCTTGGCAAACAAAGAAAATCTTCAAATTGAGCATTTTGTTAGAAACAGTAACAATTTATTTGATATAGAATCCGAACAGTTTGATATTGTACTTTGTTCAATGATGCTCATGGATTGCGAGGATTTTGAAGGAACTTTACGAGAAGTGGTTCGTGTGTTAAAGCCAAATGGGCGTTTGTTTGCAAGCGTTTTGCATCCTTGTTTTGACGGGAATCATGAATCTGGCATTGGGCGACAAGGTGTAGGTATTGATCGACAGGTAGTTGTTATGAATTATTTTGAACCAAAGGAGTGGGAAGCACCTCTTTGGAAAGGGACAATCCCTGTTATTTGGAGGCACAGAACGATGGAGGAGTATATCAAAACGTTCTGCAAGGTTGGCTTAACAATTGTGGATTTGAATGAACCGAAAGCAAGCGAAGAACAGGCACGGATATCTGATGCAATGGCGTGGCTTAAAAAGATTCCACTATATTTATATTGGGAATTAAAAAAATAATGAATTTGAAACGATGATTTGTCAGGATGAATTATATTCAATAGATTGAAAATTCAATATTAATTGCTTTTGGAATAACCAAAGTACACGATAAGAAAAATCTATAATGGATTTGGAAAACCAAATTGAACCGTTAATGAAATATGCAAATTATTCTGGTTCTTTGTTAATAGGTATGTATATTAATCAGTTAAAATGCTAATTCATTGTAGGATTAGGTTAAAAATAGATGGAATTTGAAGTGACCATCAAAAGTAGGTTCTGTCCTACCTTTGATTGTCACTTCACTTTAATGGTTCGCTTTTTATTAAATTCATTTGAAAAGAAGAGATACAAAACATTTTGCTTTAGTTTTGACATAATGAGTACACCACCTTAAAAACACTTAAAAGGTTTAGCAGCCAAATTGAAAGCAATTGTTGAAATCAAGGTAGACTGATTTTTTAAAATAAAATGCAGGAGATTGTTAAACCAAGGGCAGGTGAAGCAGAATTATATAAAATACGGTTCCTGCAGTGATGCTAAGATATGTATTCTTTTTCCAAAGATGGAGTAAAGCAGTAAAGAGAACTGCTGCTATCTGTGCAATCGCAGACTGCAATGAATCAGAGCCAGTATTTCGCAGACAATAGATGACTAGAACTGCCATGATAGCAGAGGGAAGGACTTTACCTAGATATTGAATAAAGGCCGGAATTTGTTTGTCTTTATGGAAGCATATAAAAGGTAGAAAACGCAGAAAGGCTGTACAGATAAAAGAAGCAGTAACGGCTGCAGCAAGTTGAAGGTTATTCAGCATAACTCCTCCTTTCGGATTGTTTTTCTTAAAAGAAGAATAGCACTAGTGAGTGCCAGACTTGGCAGCATGAATCTGTCAGGTCCTAAGAGGAAACAAAGAAGGATGGCAATACAAAGACCACAAAGAGCAGGAAAGTGTTTATCAGCGGATTTCCATTGATCTATAAAAATGGTGACAAATAAAGCAGTCATACAGAAATCAATTCCGGTCAGATCAAATGGGAGCAGACTTCCGAAGATGCCTCCAAGTACAGTTGCTGCTATCCAAGACAAATGAGAGAACAATGCAACATAGAACATGATTGTTCTGCGGTCTTTGATGGTAATTGTGTCATCCTTGTTCAAAGAGCAGTTAACGGCATAGGTCTCATCGGTGAGCGTTTGGATCATATACCAGCGTTTTGAACCCATGGAATTAAAATCATCTAAAAAGGAGATACCATAGAATGTCTGACGAGAATTCATGAACAGGGCAGTCAATACAATTGTAGATAGAGACGAACATTGCTTGAGCAGAGATACCAAGATGAACTGAAAGGCACCGGTATAGACTGTAACACTGATACCAAGTGCCCACCATATGCCATATCCAGCTTTGGTCATGACAATGCCATATGCCATACCAATAAACAGATAGCTGATAATGACAGGTAGTGCTTTGATTAATGCAAATTTCAAGATTTCTTTTTTTGTCATATCATTTTCCTGTCTTACCAGATCTCTGATGGATTCTTTATTCGAATAAATTTTTGCTAAAGTAGCGGTCACCGCGGTCCGGCGTGATGATAACTACATTTCCTTGTACACCATTCTCTACCAATTTTTTTGCGGCCGCAAGTGCTGCACCAGAAGAGGACCCGGCAATAATCCCTTCTTTCTTTGCCAGCTCGCGAGAACCTTGAAAAGCTTCTGTATCTGTGATCTTGATGACTTGATCGACAAGCGACATATCCATGGTGTCGGCAATAAAGTCATTGCCAATGCCTTCAATGTCATAGTCACCATGGACACCGCCTCCCATAGTGGATCCGACGGGATCAGCTAGAATTCCCTGAATCTTTGGATTCTGTTCTTTCAGGTATTTCATAACGCCGGAGTAGGTACCTCCGCTGCCAGCACCGGCCACAAAATAATCAATCTTTCCTTGCAGATCATGATAGATCTCCGGACCAGTTGTTTCATAATGTGCCAGAGGATTTGCTGGATTGATGAATTGTCCCATAGAAACAGCATTGGGAATTGTTTTGATAAGTTCATCTGCTTTCCGCGAAGCACCAAGCATTCCTTCTTCTCGAGGTGTATTAATGATCTCTGCTCCAAGAGCTCGCATCAGAATCTGCTTTTCTTCCGAAAATTTTGTCGGTACAACAAAAATGATATGATAACCTTTATTCAATGCCGCAAATGCGATGCCGAGACCTGTATTGCCTGCGGTTCCTTCGATAATTGTTGAACCAGGTTTTAGCCTGCCTGTTCGCTCAGCATCTTCAATCATGTATTTTCCTACTCTATCTTTGACACTGCCAGCTGGATTATATAGTTCCAATTTTGCAAACAAGGTGACAGACTGCGGCAGTCCAAGATGAGACAGCTTAACGATTGGTGTGTTGCCAATCAATTCCTGCATTGATTCATAATATGCCATGATTATTTCTCACTTTCCTGGATAGCCTGAAATAGATCAGTAATCAGATCATCCTGATTTTCAATGCCAACCGACAAACGGATCAGACCGTCTGTAATGCCAACTTTCTGGCGAATCTCATAGGGAATGGATGCATGTGTCATCGTTGCAGGGTGACATACAAGGCTTTCCACACCGCCTAAGCTTTCTGCTAATGTTATAAGTTTTAAGGAACGGAAAAATTTCTTGATGTCATAGTTTTCTTTTAATTCAAACGAGATCATAGCACCCCCATTTTTTGCCTGCTTTTGATTGACCGCATAACCCTGTGCCGATGAAAGGCCAGGATAGTAAAGAGTTTTTACTGCCTTATGAACAGCCAGTGCCGATGCAATTTGCTGAGCGTTTTGAACATGTCTGTCCATTCGCACACCCAGCGTCTTGATTCCTCGAATCAACAGGAAACTGTCAAAGGGTCCTAAGACACCGCCAGTCGAATTCTGCAGAAAGCCAATCTTTTCCGCTAAGACATCTTCTTTGACAACAACGAGTCCGGCAACCAGGTCACTGTGACCGGCCAGATATTTCGTTGCACTATGGATGACAATATCAGCACCGTGTTCCAAAGGACGCTGAAGATATGGTGTCATAAATGTGTTGTCGACAATGGTCAAAGCGTTATGCTGTTTGGCAAGTTTGCTGACAGCAGAAATATCCGTGATTGTTAGAAGGGGATTTGCCGGGCTTTCGATGTAGACTGCCTTAACGTCTTTCGTGAATGCTTCTTCGACAGCCTTCAGGTCAGATGTATCGACAATCTGATATTTTATGCCAAAATTGTTGAACACCTTATCTAGTACACGGAATGTTCCACCATAAACGTTGGAGGAAATCAATAGTTTGTCACTGGTTTTAAACAGGGAAAGGATAGCCGTGATGGCTGCCATGCCAGAGGCAAACGCAAAGCCGGCGGTACCTTTCTCTAATTCCGCAATTAACGCCTCAAGTGCTGCTCTAGTCGGATTGCCTGTACGAGAATATTCCCATCCAGAAGTTTCACCTAGTCCTTTTTGTTCATAAGTAGATGTCTGATAAATTGGTATGTTGACAGCTCCTGTTAATGGATCTCCATCCACGCCGCCATGAATCAAAGCGGATTCGATATGTTTATAATTCTTCATGATGTATTCCCTCCTTTATAGGTTCCTCATTGTAAGTTAACTTGTCTTCATCCCAGTCATGCAGTACAGCTGCCATATCTTTGGCAACTGCTTTTGCACCAGACAAATCATGTTCCAGATAATTTCCGCATTCCCATCGATGACTGCCAGGAATCTCTCCTGTAAAATTTGCAATATACTGAAAACTATCTTGAACTAAATGAATTGCGTCTGCACAGGCGACAGAGTCTCTTAATAGAAAATAGAATCCGGTACGGCATCCCATTGGACCAACGTAAATCACTTGATCTGCATAGGCACTGTTCCTGGCATATGTTGCAAACAGATGTTCAAATGTATGCAGAGCCCCATTGGATAAGTAATCACCACCATTCGGTTTCTTCATACGGATGTCATATGTAATGACATCTCCGTCAATTCTTGATACGTACATACCTTTTTCTAATTTGTCATGATTGACAGTAAAGCTTGCTATCTTTTTCATTTTGCTGCATCCTCCTTTTCAGCTAATATAAAATGGATATTCTCAAATGCAGTAAGTTCATTACTGCAGTGTGTAAAGTACTGCTTTTGTATCTCTTTCTGACTTAAATGATTGATGATTGTGAACTCATCTTTCAGCAGAATCTTCTCTAATTCTTCTACGGGATATCCTTCTTGCATGGGTTCTCCTAACTTGGCAGTAATCTTTGACAGCTTCTGCCCTCGTTGTGATCCTGAAATCATCATTGTGTCAGGAAAATCGAATACAACTCTTGTTTTTCCAGTGTTCAATAACGCGATTTGATGGAGCGTTTTACTGAATGTGCAAAGCTTTAGATAATATGTGACACCCAGTACAGAATAGAATGTCGGCAGCGCTGGATTAAATCCAGCAGACACCAGAGAGGAAGGCAAATCATCTTTGGCAAAATCCACTGGAACAAAAGTGACGTTGTGCGGAATAATCCATTCAAGGTTTGAAATTTTCGGGTCAGTACTAATTTCTGTGTAAATCAATAATCAGAATCTGCTCTTTTTCCTGC
>CALEMD010000078.1 GCA_937902945.1 uncultured Erysipelotrichaceae bacterium
GGATTGACAGCATGAGTTCACTTTCCATTGACCCGGTGTTGATATTTTCCTTCTCAAAGTAAATGAAAATGCCGAGGTCAAGCAGCTTTCTGACCAGTTCCAGACAGTCGGTCGTATTTCTTGCAAACCGGCTAATGGACTTTGTTACGATGAAATCAATTTTCTTATTCTCACAGTCGGCAATCATGCGAAGCAGCTCCGGCCGCTTTTCCTTAGCGATGAACTCATTCAGCTGTTCAGCGGCGATGTTATTGCTCCTGTAGCTACATATGCAGAGTCTGAAGTTCTTTTGAACGTTCTGTTCCCGAAAGATCAGACAATATTCCTGATGTGCCAGAGCGGCGGACGTGTTGCCAATCTCATGAAGATACTGAACGCTTATGGCTATGACATGACTAAGATCTACAATGTCGGCGGCATGGGACAGTATACTGATGCAGCATTTGCACCTCATACAACAGATACAATCGAATTCAAGGCAGAAGTTACTTATTCATTCGAAGGACTGACAAAGAACTAAACTGTTTTGCATTCAAAGAGAATCCCGCTGGAAACTGCAGTGGGATTTTTTTGTGCATGGACAGCAATTGGGGCGTATCATTCATATATACGGAGGGGCTATGATATTTGGATTGACCTACTATGAAATATGCTTTGATTTCCTGGTGTTTTCGTTTCTTGGCTGGGTGCTTGAAGTGGTTTTCCATGCACTTACAAAAGGGAAGATCATCAATAGAGGTTTTCTGAATGGTCCGGTATGTCCTGTGTACGGCTTTGGAGTGGTGGGTTTATTGATGCTGCTGAACAGTCTTTCCGCTGTTCATGCTGAAGACAGCAATTTATTCTTCGTGTTTGCGGCAGGTGTGCTGTTCTGCAGTGCCATTGAACTTTTTGCTGGGTGGCTTCTGGATAAACTGTTTCATATGAGGTGGTGGGATTATTCAAAAGAACCATTCAACCTTGGTGGATATATCTGTCTTCGCTTCTCGCTTCTTTGGGGAATCGGCTGTGTGATTGTCATAGATATGATCTATCCTCTAGTGAACAGAATTTCTTCTATAGGTCCTAGTCAGAATACAGGCTGGATCATCATGCTGATTCTCTATATTGTCTATCTGGTTGACTTAATAGTAACAGTTGCTGAGATAATTGGATTGAATAAGAAACTGAAAGAGATTGATACGCTGAAGAATTCATTGCGCAGAGTATCGGATCATATGACACAGGAAATTGGCACAAGAGCTTATAAAGCAGGAGAGAACATCAGTGAACAGAAGGTGCAGGCAGAATTGGCAAAAGAGAATCTGATGGAAACTGCCTCGGCATTGAAAGCAGATGCGGCATTCAGAAAACAGGATAGAAATGATCGCATGATTGCGGCTGCAGTATCCGCACAGATGCTGCAGAACGATAATCAGAAGCGCCTGGCAGATTTAAAAGCAGAGCTTGCTATGCAGGCTGAAAAGAGAGCTTCAGGAATACGCCGTATTGTGCAGGCATTCCCAGAAATGCATTCGCATATATCCAATGAAACAATGGAGGATTTGAAGAAACGGGTGCGGGATGCAACAGACAGATGGAAAAAAAGAAAGCAGTGAAAACAAGTTCTCCAACACTTGATAGCAATATCACAATAAGTATTGATTTCTAATAGTTAGCATGCTAATCTTTATATATCAAAGCATAAGGAGGAGATAATAATGCTTACAACGTTTAAGGCTACAGCAGTAAAAACAGCAGAAGGATTGCAGGTTAACACAGATTCACGCGGTTTCAAACTTGTTCTTGATGAACCGACAGAGATGGGCGGGACAAACACTGGAATGAATCCGGTTGAGGCAACATTATGTGCATTAGGCGCATGCCAGAGCATCGTTGCGGCTGCATTTGCACAGGCTCAGGAATTTGCATTTGAAGAAATGCACATTGAATTGGAAGGCGATTTGGATTCAGATGGATTTACAGGAGTAAATCCGAATGTAAGAAATGGTTTCTCAGAGATCCGCTTCACAATGCATTTCAAGACTTCTGAGACACAGGAGAAAGCAGAAGCATTTGCAGACTTCATTGAAAGCAGATGCCCAGTTGGAGATATGCTGGCGAATGGAGTGAAACTTGTTCGCAGCGGTGTTGTAAGAGACTAGTAAGCAAATACACCTGCCGCTCAGACGGCAGGTGTTTTAGAAAGGAAAAGAAGATGACAGCAATACAGATGCCGGCATTTCCCGGCAGCAAGCCAATCATTATCGGCAGAATCTTTGTAAAGGAGCAGGATTCTGTAACAGCCGGGCAGGATATCCTAGAAGCAGAAACAGGCAAAGGTGTAAAAGTCATTAAGGCCGCGGCTGATGGTGTTGTGGATAAGATACTCTGCGCGAAGGGCGATACCTGTATCGCAGGGACTGAACTGGTGATTGTAAAAGAAAATCAGACAGCAGAATCAAAAACAGAAGAAAAAGCAGCAGAGGCAGTAACAGAACATGCAGATATACTGATTATCGGCGGAGGACCTGGCGGCTATGTGGCCGCTATCTATGCGGCTCAGCATGGCAAATCTGTCATACTGGCAGAACGCAATGCTCTTGGCGGTACATGTCTGAATGTCGGATGCATACCGACAAAAACACTGATCAAATCGGCAGAAGTACTGGATGAAATACGTCATGCTTCAGACTTTGGCATTGTTGCAGATACAGCAGTGCATGCAGACATGAATGCCATTATTGATCGCAAGAATAAAGTCGTAAGAAAACTGGTTGCAGGCATTTCCTATCTGATGAAGAAGAATAATATTAAAGTGATCAGCGGGGATGCATCTCTTTCAGAAGCGCATACTGCAGTCATTGCAAGCAAAGATGCAGCTGTTACCGTCACTGCAGATGCAGTGATCATTGCGACCGGTTCGGCAACAGCAGTGCCTCGTATTCCTGGCATTGATCTTCCATGCGTCTATGACAGCACAGCAGCTCTTGATTCAAGAACTCTTCCTGCAAGCATTACAATAATCGGCGGGGGAGTTATCGGAATGGAATTCGCGTTCCTGTACAGAAATCTTGGGGCAGAAGTAAACGTCATAGAATTCATGGACAGACTGCTTGGCAAGACGGATCTGGATGTTTCTGAAGAGGTGCATAGAATTGCTGAAAAGCGCGGAATTAAGATACATCTTTCTTCTGGAGTCGAAAAGATTCAGGAAGATGAGAATCATCAGGCCGTCATAACGTATTCAAACAATGGAACTGAACATCTGGTTGTCAGTGAGAAGGTGCTGTCTGCGGTAGGCAGAATTCCAATGATGGAAGGCATTGATGCGGAAGGTCTTAAGCTGGAACTGAATGCAAAGGGCAGAGGCATATATGTAGATTCACATATGCGTACCAATCTGGAAAAAGTATATGCAATTGGTGATGTAACCAATATTATGCAGCTGGCCCATGCCGCAAGCTATCAGGCTGTTGTTGCAGTCAATGATATTCTAGGCATACCTGATGAGGCTGATTATTCCTGTGTTCCTTCTGTTATATTCACAGATCCTGAAGCTGCTTCTGTCGGACTTTCACAGGAAGAGGCACAGCAGAAGGGAATGGATATAACTGTTTCAAGATTTGACTTTTCTGCCAATGGCAAAGCAGTATCACAGGGCAGTATCAGAGGCTTTGTCAAACTGATTAAAGACAATAAGAACAATCAGATTATTGGATGTGCAATGATAGGACCGGATGCATCTGTGCTGATCAGTACAGCTGCAACCGCAATACAGAATCATCTTGATACAGATGCTTTCCTATCCGTTATTTTTCCGCATCCTACTACCGGCGAGGTACTGCATGAAGCGGCACTGGGTCTTTCAGGAAAGAGTCTGCATTCTTGATAGGAACGCTTTATGAATTTGATTCGGTAAATCCATATAAAAACATAGCCATGGAATCCTTTCTTCTGCATCAATGCCACGAAGGTGTGCAGATGATTCTCTGGCAGAATCAGGACTGTGTTGTATTTGGAAGAAACCAGAATATCACTGCCGAAGCAGATGAACAGAAAATGAATGACATGCATATACTTCCGGTAAGAAGATTTTCTGGCGGCGGCGCTGTATTTCATGATCTGGGAAATCTGAACTATACATTTCTTTGTGCGGCAGAGAATCAGAACATAGAACTATGGAAACAGATTGTTCTTGATGCTTTATGCAAAGCCGGCATTCAGGCTGCGTATTCAGGCCGCAATGACATTGTTATCAATGACAAAAAGATTTCCGGGACCGCCTGGCTTGAAGATGGAGATCGTTTCATGTATCACGGCACATTAATGATATCGGCTGACTGTCAAAGGATGGCAGAAGTACTTACTCCCTGTGCTGAGAAATTTGAGGGAAAAGAGATTCGCTCTGTTTCAAGCAGAGTATGCAATATGTGCGATCTGCAGCCTGATATATCAGTTGATAGAATGAAGACATATTTAAAAGATTCTTTCAGCAGTCAATATCAGCCGATAGTCATTGAGAAGGATCCGGACAATGCTGAAATTGAAAGAAGGGCGGCTGAACTTGCGGACAGGACCTGGATTTATGGAGAAAGCGGGGCTTGCACGCACATTGTAAGGAAACGCATGAATCAGGAAACTGCAGAGATACGTATCCATGCGGATGGCGGAATTATACAATCCGCTGAAGTTTCGACAGATGGAATGGATGGAAGAACAAAGGAAATGATTGAGACAGAGCTATCAGGCATACCTGATTCACCTGCAGAAATTGATTTGATACTTGAAAAGATAAAAGTGCATGAATTATACTGATGGCATCTACAATAAGGGGAAATCATCATGTTTGATCTGAATGACTGTGCAGCTTTCATAACCAATAAAACATCCAAGATGCTTTCAGAGCGTCTGGAAGCAAGAATGGCTGTATATCATGTGACAAGAACACAATGGCTGGCAATGTATTTTATCAGCAGAACACCGGGAATGACACAGAACGAATTGGCTGAATCTCTAGGAACAAAGGGGTCAACTGTAGTCAGCCTCCTAGACCGCATGGAAAGAGATGGCTTGATCACTAGAACAACGGTTGCTGAAGACAGAAGAGTCAGACATCTCGCATTGACTGACAATGGAAAAAAAGTATTGGTCAAACTTACAGCAGTGGCAGAAAAGTTCAAGGAAGATGCCATTAGGAATCTCAGTGAAAAGGACCTGGATATATTCAAGTCAGTGCTTGAAACAATGATAAAGAATACGGATTGAGAAGATTCCGTATTCAGCAATCAAGCAGATGGCTGCTGAGCAGAAAAAACCCGATTGCAAACTGCTGAAATTCAGTTTGATCGGGTTTTCATTTGAGCTCTTGTTTGTTAGTTCTTTGATGGAAAAAGGGATCCTGGCAACTTTGCCGGAATCCCTTTCAATAAGCAATGGTTTATTTTGCAAACTCTGCAGCCTGCTGACCGGCTACTCTTCCAAAATAGATGCTTCCTGTAATTGCTACTCCGCAGCCTGGATACTCTGTTCCAAACAATCCTGGGAATGCAACTTCACCAGCTGCATATACGCCTTCAATTGGCTGTCCCTGTTCATTCAATACCTGTGAATTTGTATTTGTTACAATACCTGAGAAGGTCACTGTAACACATGGATCCAACTCAATTGCATAATATGTATCACCTTCGACAGGATACATATATTCTGCTGGCTTGCCAAAATCGGAATCAACTCCGCTTGCGGCCAGTTCATTGTAATGATCGATTGTATTCTGCAGCGTAGTTGCATCTACATTCATAAGTCCAGCAAGTTCTTCAATAGAACCAGCGGATAATGTTGTGTCGAGTGTCATTGCATATTGAACATATGGAGATGGATCATTTGCTGTTGCAATATACCAGCCTTTCTGGCTGTTTGTCTTTGCAAGAGCATCGCCTACGTGATACTGGTAGGTGAATTCATTTGCGACTCTTTCTCCCTGTTCACTCAGTATAAGACCTGCTTCTTCGTTGATGCCTACTCCTGTGGTCAGTGATGTATATACAACCTGTACTGCAGGATAGTCTTCTGTTTCAGCACCGATGGCTTTCAGCATGGTGATGCCATCGCCGACATTTCCTGCCGGCACAGATGTGTTATATGAATCAAAAGAAATATCATAAGACTTTACCAGATCCTTGTTTGCTGCATAACCGCCTGTTGCAATAATAACGCTCTTTGCATTGACTGTTATTTTTGAACCATCGGCTTTTGTTCCGGCACATCCTGTTGGAGTGCTGCCATCCATGGTTATTTCTGAAACGGTCGTATCATAGACAAACTGAACGCCATCTTTCACAGCTTCGTTATACATAGGAACAATAATGTTTCCGCCAAATCCACTAGTCATGCCACCGCCGCCAAGTGTATTTGTAACACGGTTTGGGGTAATCGAAGAGTGAATCGGTTCAACATCATGCATTGGAACATTCAGATCTGTTTCCAGCCAATTGTATGTATCCAGTGCATTGTCACAGAATGCGGAAAGCTTGTCTGCGGCAATCTGCAGATCAGTGCCGGCAGCCATCAGTTTTCCGCCTGAACGTGTAGTAGCTCCGCCGACAATACTCTGTTTTTCAACTACGATAACAGATGCTCCGGCTTTGCTTGCTTCGATGGCAGCCGCAAGTCCTGCACCGCCGCCTCCTACTACTACAACATCTGCATCATATGTCATATCTTCTGCTTTTTTCTCAGATGTTACGGTCTTCAGAGCATCAATATCTGCACCAGCCTGCGTCAATGCATCAGTGACTGCACTCACTACAGCGCGAGAAGATATTGTTGCACCGGTAACTACATCAACACCCAGTCCCTGAGCGTCAATAATACGCTGCGGCATAACTTCTACTGCTGTTGTATCCATGCCTTGTCCAATGCCTAGAGTTTCCTGCTGTTCGGTTACCTGAATGTCTGTAATCTTTGTGTCATCTACAGTAACATCAACAATTACATCACCATGAAATCCAGTGCCCTTTCCGGTGTATGTACCGGCCATAAATCCAGAACTCTTTGTTTCTGTTGAAGCAGTGTCATTCTTAGCACAACCAGTCAGGCAGAGAATGCCACCCAATAAACAAACAATCAATCGTTTCATTTTTTCTTTCCTCCTGTCGACTATCATAAAGCGGACAGTAAATGTACTGTCAAATGCCGCATGGAATGCCTTATAATTCGCTTGTTATCGTTTTCACTTGTGAAATACGAAAATATGTAGAATTAAAGTGTACTCTAAGGGGACACTTATGAAATTGCAGGAAATATGTCAGCAAACCGGCTTATCCAAAAAAACCATATACTTCTATATAAAAGAAGGTTTTATTCATCCCGCAAAAGATGATCAATCAGGATATTACAGCTTTCGGAAAAAAGACTGTCAGACTCTTCAGGTAATCTATCTATTGCGGCAGACCGGCATGTCAATAGATGACATACATGATTTATTCCTTTATCCAACTTATACAAATTTCTTTCTGCACAGACAGGTTCATATTCAAAGAGAAAAAATACAAAAGGAAATTGAATCTTTGCAGATATGCAATCAGCTCTTCGAATCCATTCCGTCAAATGTCCGCGTTGAAAACCTGAATCAATATCCGATTTCTATTCAAACTGGAACAATCAATTATGAAGATTTATTAAAAGATGATGATCCAAGTATGCTGGCTATCATCTTATGGGGACCTTTTCTTGATATAAAAGAAACAAGTTATAAGCAATTTCTGTGGAAAAGCATTTCAAAGCAGGTTCGCTTATATTTCAATCATCATTATAATTGTCTGCATCATTTCATATATCAGTGTTCATCAAAGGATATCGATTGGTTCGAAGATTATCAGTATAAATTGATGAACAAGATTGCGAACCTGACAGACACAGACTGGATTGAAGATCTGCTGATACAGAAAATCGATGCATTTGTTCAGGATTCTTCTTTGCAGGAAATATATCAGATTGAATATGATTCTTTAATTCTTCCTTCATCAGAATTCTATTCTGCTAAGACATCAAATCTAATGAAACAGTATAATCCGCATTACGCTGAAGTAATGAAGATGCTTCAGAAAGTAATTGATAATTCCAATAAGAGTCTTCTTTGGGAAAAAATCAGTCTCCTGAATCATCTTTCTTTTCCTGTGCATATTCGGAACAGTTCCGAATTATTCATCTTTTTAATTTTTGATCACAGTATCTATACCTGTTTTCCTGTTTCTAAAATAAAGAGCATTCTATCAGCCTGCAATGCCAATAATAAGAAAGACATAAAGGGTATATAGCTGCAATTGATGCTGCATGAAAGCAGTTCTATTTCCTCAAGATTCATTTCACCGGTAACCAGAAACGTATAATCAGTATTTTCACTTAGATCATGAAGATCCGCATTTTCATTCAGCTGAAAAAGAGAACCGGTCTGAACAGACTCAGTTCCTTCTTCATATAGAATCCATTTGATATTCTTTACTTCGCGGTTTTCATTATGAATTCCGACATTGAGAACAGCAGCGGCCGCAAAGACTGCCAGTACTGAACAAAGACGCAAAAGATAGGTGCAGCTGCCGAATTTTGTACGCCTGGATTGATTGATGCCGGTTGGCTGATCAAATTCTTTATGCAGTTTGAATTCTCTAGGATCCATATCCGCCCCTTGATGAACAGTTTCCCCCATTTGGAATTTGGATATATTTACTGAAACCAATTGTGCCACGACAGAATCAGTCATTTGCTCATTATTATGAAAAAATGTTGTAAATGAAGGAATGATCTGTACACTTTTTTGCGGGTGAAGACGTGTATGATATATACATAAACAGCATGAAGGAGGTCGCTTATGATATTTCTGCACCTATCAGATCTTCATTTAGGTAAAAATGTAAATGAAATCAGCATGATTGAGGATCAGAAGTTTATTCTTGAACAGATTGTGCGGATTGCGATAGATAAAAAGGCGGATGCTGTCCTGATAGCAGGGGATATTTATGACAGATCTGTACCCAGTGAAGAATCAGTCAGTCTGCTTGATTGGTTTTTGAATGCTTTGATACAGGCTGGCAAGAAAATATATATGATCAGCGGAAATCATGATTCCGATGAGCGTCTGCAGTATGGAAGTGAACTGTTCCGCAGCAATGGACTCTTTATAAAAGGAATATATGATGGGAATGCCGGCTGTGAAACATTTATAGATACATATGGAGAGGTGAAGATATGGCTCTTGCCATATGTAAAGGCTTCTTCTGTTGCTCACTATCATCCAGAGATGAAATGCGATACCTATGATGCGGCGGTGCGCTCGGCTGTGTCGCTATGCGATGTCAATCCTGAGAAGCGCAATATCATTCTTGCTCATCAGTTTGTGACATCCTGCGGAAAGGATCCTGAACAGTCTGGGTCAGAGACTTTTGATTCTCTGCAGGTAGGCACCATTGAGAAGGCCAATGCAGATGTTTTTGATCGATTTGATTATGCTGCCTTAGGACATATCCATCGACCTCAGAAAGTGGGCAGAGAAACTGTCCGCTATGCCGGTTCACCATTGAAATACAGCCGCAGTGAAATCAATCAGACAAAGAGTATACCTGTTGTTGCAATGGAAGAAAAGGGACAGGTTCATATTGAATATGCTGAACTGAAGCCAAAACATGAAATGCGAAGCATTAAGGGAAAACTGCAGGAAGTATTGAACTCTGCCAATATTCTGTATCCTGATGATTATGTGTTTGTGACATTGACTGATGAACAGATTGCAGCAGATGCGATTGACAGAATCCGTCATTTCTATCCGAATGTCATGCATCTGGAATATCAGAACAGCCATACAGAAGCTATCAGTCAGTATGATATTCATTTTCAGGAAACAATCATCAGCTTTAGAGATCTGATCAATGATTTCAGCCGCAGGGTAAATGGACATGAGCTGAATGAGGAGCAGATAAAGATACTGAAGGAGATTGCTGCAAAGGAGGGTATTGAAGATGAAACCCATTAAACTGATCCTTGCAGCATTCGGTCCTTATGCAGAAGAAACTGTCATTGATTTTACAGCTTTCAGTGCATCAGGACTGTTTCTGATTACCGGATCGACGGGTGCCGGCAAGACAACTGTCTTTGACGGAATCAGCTATGCCCTGTATGGGCAGGCTTCCTGTGAGTATCGTCAAACAGATTCACTGCGCAGTGATTTTGCTGATTCATCTGTTGCAACATCTGCTGATCTAACATTTGAGCATAGAGGAAAAACATATAGAATTGTACGCATACCGGCTCAGGAACGCCAAAAGAAAAGAGGGACAGGAACACTTCTGCAGGCGGAAAAGGTTATTTTCTATCCGTCTGATGCAGCCCCGATCGAAGGAGCGGCAAAAGTAAAGACAGCTATAATTGATCTGTTGAAGATTGACTATGCACAGTTCAAGCAGATTACTTTGATTGCCCAGGGAGAATTCTATGATCTTCTGAATGCGGATTCTGCCACTAGAACCGGCATCCTGCAGACTATTTTTATGACCCAGGGATACAGCCGTATCGGCAGAGAGGTCAGAGAGCGCACTTCGGCTGCATTGCTTGATAAACAGAATATAGAGCGCAGTATCATACAATATTTTGAAACTGTAAAAATGTCTGACAGCAGCGCCTATAAAGAAGAGACTGAAGAGCTGCTTGTACAGCTTCAAACTGACAGACATGTCTATCAGGGATTGCGGATGTGTGAACTGATGCAGTCTTTGATTGATGAAGATAGAAACTCCATACAGAAACTGCAGAAAATACAGATCGGAAAAATGAAGGAATTGGATCGCCTAAAGGCAGAACTAGTGAAGGCAGAGGCTGATAATAGTGCCTTTGAAATGCTGACGAAACTGCATGCTGAAAATGCTGAACTAATGAAACAGAAGGCAGCAATTGACAGGAAAGAAGAAGATCTCTTGAAGCAGAAATCTGCAGCCCGTCTGATTAATCCGTCTTATCTGCGTATGCTTGCTGCTGAAAAGGATAGACAGCAGGCCGCAGAAGAACTTAACAAACAGAATCAGGTATTTAAAGAAGCGGATCGAGTACTGAAAGAAGCTGCGGATAAGATGCAATGCAATTCATCCATGCAGCAGAAGTCAGAAGAACTGAAAACACTGGCTGCAGGCATGAAGGATAAAGAAGAACTGTACAGCAGAAGAGATACTCTTATAGGCAATGAAAAATGCATCCTTCAGAAAGATATCGATTTGAAGAAAAAGGAACTTGATCTGCAGGAATCCATAAATAAAACGAAAGATGCAATAGATGCAGACAGAAGGATCATGGAGAGATTTGCGGATATACAGACGGATATTCTGAAAAACAGCAGTCAGAAGAAACGTCTGCAGGAACTCATTGAAAAGATACAAACGGCAGACAAAGAAAAAAAGGCATATTTGAGCATACGTGATGATCTGAAAAAGAATCAGAACATCTATAGGAATGCATATGCTTCTTTTGAAGCGGCAAAGAAAAACGCAGAGTATCTGGAAAGAATATTTGATGATTCAAGAGCAGGTATTATTGCGTCTTCATTGCAGGAAGGGACACCGTGTCCGGTATGCGGTTCACTGCACCATCCATCCATTGCCAGATTGCCGGAAGAATCCTGCACGGAACTGGAAGTCAAGGAAGCAAAAGCTACGGCGGAAGCAGAGAGAAATGCAAAAGACAGCGCCAATGCAATCTGTGCCAAACTGGATTCATCATGCACTAAAGCAGTTGAATATCTTCAGCAGAATCTGAAATTTCTGTATCAGAGCATCAGGGAGGAAGGAATAGAAATGACTGCTGCAGATCATCTTGATGAGCAGATAAAGGCGATGCCTGAAGCGGCAGAAAAACTGAACGATGCAGTCAGAAAGTCAGAAACTGCAGGGGCTGCTCTTGAAAAGAATGAGAAGCAATGGAAAGAAAGCAGTCAGAATTATGAGAAAGAAAGCATTGAACTGGAAAGACTGCAGAAACTGGATAAGGAATTCGATAGGCAGAAAGCAGATAACAGTGCGCTTTTATCAGCAGTGCAGGCAGAGATTGGTGCGATGCCGAAGCTTGCATATAAAAATGCCGCTGAAGCAATTGCTGAGCGGGAAACAATGGAAAAAGAAGCTAAAATGCTTCAGATCAGTATACAGCAGAGGCAGAATGCAATGATGGATGCCATGAAGAAGCAGACAGAGGCGAAAGCACTGCTGAAGCAGAAAGAAGAGGACAGTATAAAAAGGAATGATCTGCAGAAGCAGACAGCAGAAGAATTCAGAAAGGCCTATCTGCATAATGGCATGGAATCAGAAGAACAGTTTCTGCATTATAACTGTACGGAAGAGGAGATACAAAGGACAGAACAGGACATCAGCCAGTTTCAGTCATCATTGCTGCGCAATCAAACGCTGCTTGATAAAGCAGAAAAGGATCTTGCCGGCAGAACACGGAAAGATCTGTCTGCTATGCAGGTCAATGTACAAAGTC